>JALDXK010000611.1:0-4014 GCA_032155105.1 Acidobacteriota bacterium | reverse complement strand
GGGATGGAGTGGACGGGACCGTGGGTCGAGCACGCGGGCAACGGTCCGTTGATGATCTCGGTGCCGACCGCCGACGAGCCCGGAGTGACGCGCAGAAGTCTGGTGACGGGCGCGGTGTCGGATACGCCTGTTCCCGAACACGCGGGAGCTGGCAGCGGCGTCGGTCCACCGCCGCGCACGGGTAGCGGCGGCGCACCCGCCAAGCGCACGGTCTCGGAGCTGATGAGCCCGATGCGCGGCCTGACGATGCGCGACGTCGAGTTGGCGCATGCCAAGGCGATCGCGTCCGCTCGGGTTCCGTCACGCACGACGGGCGGCTACTCACTGGAGCCGAAGGCGTCGAAGGACATGCCCGCGCCGCCGCGGACCTCGCCGCCTTCCAAGAACGAACCGGGCCGGGCACCTCGCAAAGGTGAGGAGGTCCTGGCGCACACACGGGGGCATGAGCCACGTGCGTTGGAACTGGCACAGGGCTGGGGCGCCGGCGACTCTGAGGATGGCGCCTAGCCACTGACATCGTGTTGGCCGGCGGGGTGATCGATTCACGCAAGTCACCCCGCCCGGACCGTCCATTACCTGAAGGATCGGAAGACAAGGTTCCGGCACATCGCCGGAATTGCGAAGGGTGATCTGTCATGCCGTACGCAACAGCGGCAGGGCCGGCTGTGGGCGCCCATTGGCGCACAATCCGTGTGCTGTCCGACGGTGTCGGGGCTCAGCTTCGCCGTGCAGGCGTCCTGGTTGTAGAGGACGCGAGCCAGGCCGCCGACCGCTCGCAGCCGGGACTGTCGCGCGTGTATCACGCGGTGCCGGGGATTCCGCTCGTCGCAGCGGGCCCTGCAGGACAGCCGGCGCTATCGCTGGTGTTGATGCTCGGCCGATCGCCGCGTGTGGATGAAGACAGCATTCACCACCTCATTCAACAGAGCGTACTGGAATGTGATCTGTCGCTGGAGCTGTCGCGCACGGTTCTCGATGCGATTGCGAAGGCTCCGGAGCTTGCAGGCAGTGGTCATGCGGCAGATGTCCGGCCGCTCTTCGTCCGCGAGGCACGGTTTGCCCTGCGCGCTGCAACGACAGGGAGCAGTGGTGTTTCGCCGTCCGTTATTGCCACCGCGCGTTCGACCGGTGGCGCCGCGGCGCGTGCATCGCTGCAGGCCACGCTCAACCGGGAGCAGACGCTTGGGCTGCTGGCGGCCTTCGATGGCGCTCCGTCGCACCTGGCGTTGACCTCTGAGATCAGCTACCGGGCATCGGGAGTGGTGCGTCGGCGGCTCTCCGGAGACTGGTCGGCGGTGCACGATTACATCAGCCCGCGCCTGGAACGGCCGGACGCGATCAGGCGACATGAGCTGCGCACGCTGTTCAACGAGATGGTGAACACCGGCGTTCTGCTCACCATGACGCCCCCCAATGGCGCGTCCGACGGCGACGACGACAACGACTCGGTACGCCTGTTCGACGCCTTCATCCGCCAATCCATCGTCATCCTCACACGGCTGACGCCTGG
Source organism: Acidobacteriota bacterium (assembly GCA_032155105.1). Lineage (GTDB taxonomy): Bacteria > Acidobacteriota > Vicinamibacteria > Vicinamibacterales > UBA2999 > 12-FULL-67-14b. Next base: position 2,504 of record JALDXK010000611.1, on the reverse strand, counting down.
TCTCGCTAGTACCGATCCCGAGAACTCGTATGCGCTGCGCGCGAGACCGAGCGAAGGATTCATGCTCGAGCACGAGGAGGAGTATTCGGGCGCCTCGTTCGAGACGGTGACGATCGACACGGCGATCGAAGGCATGCTCGATGGCATTCTGGATGGGCACGATCGCGAGGCGTTCATCCGGCTCGTGAGCCTAGCGAGCGCGACCGGCGGCGGGTCCGGATCAAGCGGGCTCGGTCCCCCTCCCCGGCCGCAGCGGTTCGTACAACCGGGAGGGCCGCGGTGGCCCGGCGATCGCGCACACAGCTCTTCGCGCGGCGAACGCGAGGCTGGCTCAACCCGGATCGAGATGGCGGTTGCCAACGGCGAACTGCGCTCCGTGGCACACACGCTGCGGCCGGAGCTCAGCGCGTCGACCGATAGCTCGGGTCGCAATGCGCAGGCCATGATCACCAGCGGCGTTGCCAGGCCGCTCGCGCAAGGCCTCGTGCCAGCGACCTCTGCGCTCCACTGGTATCTCGACGACTGGCGGATCGACGCACAGGGGAAGGAACGGCTTCGCCACTTGCCAGTGGTGACTGCGGCGGCGGATCCGCTGTGGCGCGATCGGATCGACGCACACGCGCTGTGGTTCGCGCCGACGTTCGAGCTGCTGCGGCCCGCGCCGAACGCGAGCGTGGAGAGCAGCCCATTCATCTTCAGCTTCCGGCGGATTGGCGAAACACCTTCGGGCCCCGCACTCGAGGGCGAGATCCGCTTCACGCTGCGGCGGGGCATGAGCGTTGAGACGCGCCAGGCGTTGGCTGCTCGCGGCAACCCGGCGGCCTCGCCAGTCCCAACCGGAAACCTGGCCGTATCGCTCGTATTGCCGTTCATCAACGCCGACGACAACACGCTGACGCGGCATACCTGTCCGTGCTCGATCTCGATGGATGGCGACGATGTGACGGCCACCGTCGCCCTCTCCACGCAATGGGTGCGGATCGCCTACACGCTGCTGTCACACCCGTCCGGGTCCGTGGAGCCGGCGCGGATTTCGGTCGCCTACTCGTACGAAGCGTACTCGGTTGTCCGGCGTGCCGACGTGCATCTCGCAGTGGGCGCAAAGGAGGCGAGGATCCCCGTCGTCTATTCCGCGGATCAGCGCCGCGAAGTGCAAGGCATGACCTACATGGACGCGAAGGCGTCTACGCTGAACTTCGGCGAAGGAACACTCTCCCTTCGCCGGGAAGCGCCAATCGCCGCGCGGTGGCAACTGGAAGCTGGACCGGTTCACGCGATTCATGAGCGAGGAGGCCTCGCGACTGCCGGCGTGATGGCCGTTGCCGCTCGTCCAGACGTGCTCGCGCGTCCCGCGATCGTGGCTGCGAGCCGCCCCGCTGCACTTGGCGCCATCGCCACGCCCGCCTTGAGGCCAGGGATCGACCTGAGCCACATCGTCGCCGAGACGTCATATGCCCTGAGGACGCTCCTGCGCCAGGAACAACACGACGCCGGGTTCCCGTGTGAATCGCTCGGCGCGTTCTACCGCGAGACCGGCGACGACAACGACGTGGCGGTGGGATGCCGACCGGCGATGGAGCTCGGTAAGGTGTCGTATCGGCGTTACGAGCGCATCCCGGAGCTCGACTCGGTGGTCGGCGGCGAGACGCGCTTCCAGGTGTATCGCTCGCTGCAGCAGCCGGGGCGGTTTCTCGTACTACCGGCGCGTTATGCGATTAGCCGGCACTCGCCAGGCACGCCCGACGCCTACAAGCCGCGGCTGTTGCTCTTTTCCGATGAGGATCCGGAGCGCGCGCTGCACACGCCGATCATCTTCACCGCCGATCTGCAGCCCGACATCCTGCCTCACGCACGTCGCGAGCTGGAGCTCGAGCTGGCCACGCTGTCCGAGACCCCGGTGATCGAGTTCCCGACGGCCATCGAGGGCGATACCGCGTTCCTGTTTCACGCGATGGACTCGACGCCAGTCAGCGCCTTCCGCACGCCGGACTCCATCTCGGTCAGCATTTCCGCGACGGCCGCCGACTGGCCGCTGTTGTTCACCCGGTTGCAAACCGGTGGCGTGCTCGGGCAGGTGCGATTCCTTCTCGGCGACGGCACGGAGCTGACGTCTCATCTCACCGTGGATCTCCGGCACATCACCGGGCCATGGTCGGGTGGCGCAGTCACCGCAGAGCGGACGGGGAGCGGCGTGCGGCTCACGAACCAGATCGATCGGCCGGTGAGCGTTCACGATCTGTTCATCGTCACCGACGGCTCCTCGCGCCAGGTTCCGGTCGAGCGGACCATCGCCGCCGGCCATGCCGACACCGTCCCGGTGGAAACACTGGAGGCGCGTGCGGAGATTCACGCCGTGTACACCACGCCTGCCTCACCCGAAGCCATCGAGGCGGTGCCGAACGCGATCGAACGGATTCACATCAACGTGCTGGTGACGAACCAGATCCTGTTCTCGAATCACGCGTTGAGCGTGATCACGGTGCTCGCGCGGCGCCTCGGTGCGT
>JALDXK010000610.1:0-4018 GCA_032155105.1 Acidobacteriota bacterium | reverse complement strand
CGAAAATCGCCTCGTCGTAGGCCTTGACGAACTCCGGGTCGTTCGCCGCGCCCACCAGGCGCTCCGGCTTGATGCGCTGCAGGATCCGCACCGGGTTGTGCGACGTCGCCCGCCACAGGTTGTAGTCCAGTTGCCGGAACAACTGGCGTGCCTTGTCGTTCCAACTCCACGACAGGTCCAGCGCAAGCTCGTGGATCCGGTGCAGCCGGGCGGGGAGGGGAGCAGCAGTCGCGAAACGTTCTTCAGCCATGTGTGATGTGGGGCTCTGGTGATGTGGCGAACTGGTGATGTCCCGCCACTAATTCGGCGAACTTCGCCAGGTCGATATTGCCGCCCGACACGACGGCAACGATTTTTCCGGTTCCGGCGCGGCCGCTGAGCGCAGCGGCCACCGCCGTGGCGCCCGCACCTTCCGCGACTACGTGCACGCGCTCCGCCGCGAGACGCATTGCCGCCGCCACATCATTGAGCGGGACGACGATCGAGGCATCGACGAGCGATTTGAGGAGCGGCCACATCGTCGGGAGCACCGACTTGCCGCCCGCGCCGTCGACGAACGACGGCTTCCAGTTGTCGAAGTAGCTGGCTTCGCCGCGGGCGAACGACGTGGCGAGCGGCGCCGCGGTTTCGGGCTCGGCCGCGAACACCTGCACAGACGGCTTCTTCGCGCGCATCACCGAGGCGACGCCAGCGAGCAGGCCGCCGCCGCCGAGCGCGGCCACCACGGCATCGACGTCGGGAAGATCCTCGAGAATCTCGAGACCCGCCGTCGCGTTGCCGGCGATGAAGTCGTCGTCGTCGAACGGATGGACGAAATGCCCGTGCATGCGCGGCGAGGCGTGCGATTCCACCGTCTTCCAGCACTCGTCGTAGCTGACCTGGACAATGTCGGCGCCGAGCCGCTCGATGGCGCGCAGCTTTGCCTGGGGCGCGGTGTCCATCACCATCACCGAGCACGGCACGCCGGCGAGACGCGCGGCCATGGCCACGCCCTGCGCGGCATTGCCGGCGCTCACCGTCCACACGCCGCCCTTGAGTTGGTCCGTCGACAACTTGCGCACCGCGTTCCATGCGCCGCGGATCTTGAACGATCCAATTGGCTGCAGGCATTCGAGCTTGAGATAGATCTCTGGCCCCTCAGCGCGATTGACCGGCAGGTCGAGCCTGATGAGCGGCGTGCGCACCGCCGCTTGGTAGACGTGCCTGGCGGCGTCGGTGATGGCGTCGAAGTGAATCTGCCGCATAGACGGAAGGAAAATCGTATCATTCTCCAAAAGTTCCAGGGGTTCCAAGTGTTCCAAAGGTTCCAAAGGGTTGGGTTCTTGGTGGTTCTCGCCGCCATCGTTGTCGCCGCACAGGACACTGCTCGGCCCAGGGCGCGTGAGATCGGGCTGGCGCCCGGCGTGTTCGAGCCCGGGCAGCTCAATGCCATCACGGATGTGTCCGGCGTATCGGTTGGACATGCCACGTTGATTCAAGGCGACCACGTGCGCACCGGCGTGACCGTGATCGTGCCCCATCAGGGCAACGTGTTCCAGGAAAAGGTGCCAGGCGCCGTGTTCGTCGGCAACGCGTTCGGCAAGCTCGCCGGATCGACGCAGGTCGACGAGCTTGGCACCATCGAGACACCGATCGCGTTGACCAACACGTTGAGCGTGGGTGCGGTGATGGAAGGCATCGTCAGGTGGACGATCGACCAACCCGGCAACAACGCCGTGCGATCGGTCAATGCGCTCGTCGGCGAAACGAACGATGGCGGCTTGAACGACATTCGCGGACAGCACGTGCGCCCGCAACACGTGCTCGATGCGCTCAGGGCCGCGACTGCCGGATCCGTGCAAGAGGGCAGCGTTGGCGCCGGTACCGGCACGCAAGCATTCGGCTGGAAGGGCGGCATCGGGACCTCGTCGCGAAAACTCGAGGCGCGGTTCGGCGGCTACACGGTGGGGGTCCTCGTGCAGTCGAATTACGGCGGCGTGCTCACGATGGATGGCGCGCCGGTGGGCAAGTCCCTTGGCCGCTACTCGTATCAACCCAAGCGCGCAGGTGGCGCCGGACCTTCAGGTCCGGCGGATCATGGCGACGGGTCCTGCATGATCGTGGTGGCCACGGACGCGCCGATCGACGCCCGCGACCTCAAACGGCTGGCCGCGAGGGCGGTGTTTGGGCTCGCCCGCACGGGCTCGTCGTACAGCAACGGCAGCGGCGACTTCGCGATCGCCTTTTCGACGGCGGCCGACCTCCGCACCCGGTTCGGCTCTACCGCCGCCCAGGCCCGGACGCTCCTGCCCACCGACGGCGTCTCGCCGCTGTTCCAGGCCGCGCTGGAGGCCACCGAAGAGGCCGTCTATAACTCGCTGTTGAAAGCCACTGCCGTTTCGAGCCGATTTGGTAAGGCGGAGGCGCTGCCAGTGGACCCGGTTCGGGAGTTACTGAAGCGCTACAAGCCATAAGGGGACTTGACGATCGGCGGCCATCTCGATAAGCTCCCGTTTGAGATGAAGGGCGTCGTGATTCCCTCGTTCCTTGGCCTGCTTCGGGGCTTCATTAGCCTCCTTGGCCTCGGCCTATCGAACGACGCGGGATGATGTAGCCCAAAACGGATCAGCAGAAACAAAGGGCCATCACCCGCAGGGGTGGTGGCTTTTTTATTTGATGATTGCCGATTGAGGACTTCGTGATTGGAACCGATAAAGGGGAGCATATGGAAGCCGGGAGTACTGCAAAAGTGTGGAAGGACGGGCGGCTGCAGGACGCAACCAGTGATGCGGCCCTCGCGTCGCTGTGCCAGGCTGTGGAACGCGCGGTGCGCCTGCACCAGAGCGCCGGCGTGCGCGCGGTGATCCTGATGGTGGATCAGCCCGCGGCGCGACCGGAACCAGTGGTGTCACCGGTCCCGGTCTATGTGGACGTGTTCGAGTCGGGCTTCAGCCAGGACTCGGGTTACGGACACGGCATTTAGATCTCAGATCTCAGATTTGAGATTGCAGATTTATTGCCGATTTTAGAATTACTGAGCGGTGGCCGGTTCTTCTTGTGGGGCCGCCACCGGTTCGAGGAAGGGCATCCGCGCCCGCAGCCTGGCGCCAACTTGTTCGATCTGGTGCGTCCGTTGCCGCTCGCGCTCTGACTGGAACCAGCCGTTCTTCGTCTCGTTCGCCAGCTTCTCCGCGTACGCGCCTGAGCGGATCTCCGCGAGCATCTGGCGCATCATCTCCTTGGTTTCAGCCGTGACGAGGCGCGGTCCGCCGGTGTAGTCGCCGTGCTCCGCGGTGTCGCTCACCGAGTAGCGCATGAAGCCGAGTCCCCCGCGATACATCAGGTCGACGATCAGCTTCAGCTCGTGCAGGCATTCGAAGTACGCGATTTCCGGCTGGTAGCCGGCTTCGACGAGCGTCTCGAACCCCGCGGTGACGAGCGCGCTGACGCCGCCGCACAACACGGCCTGCTCGCCAAACAGATCTGTTTCCGTCTCCTCTGAGAATGTCGTCTCGATCACGCCGGCGCGCGTGCAGCCGATCGCCTTGGCATAGGCGAGCGTCTTCGCCCGCGCCTCCCCCGTGGCGTCCTTGTGGATCGCGACGAGTCCCGGCACGCCCGCGCCTTCCTTGAACACTTCGCGCACGCGATGGCCGGGCGCCTTCGGCGCCACCATCGAGACGTCCACGCCCTCGGGCGGCGTGATCCACCCGAAACGGATCGAGAACCCGTGGGCGAACATGATCATCTTGCCAGGGGTGAGATGCGGCGCAATCTGCTGGCGGAACAGGTCCGGCTGCACCAGGTCCGGCACGACAATCATCATCGTGTCGGCCCACTCGGCGGCGGCCGCGACGTCGAGCGGCGTAAAGCCGGCTCGTTCCGCCGCATGCCAGCCGCGGCTGCCGGGCCTGATGCCGACCCGCACGTCCACACCGCTGTCTTTCAGGTTCAGCGCGTGCGCGTGGCCCTGCGAGCCGTAGCCGATCACCGCGACCTTCCGTCCGAGGATCGCCGACACGTCGACATCAGAGTCGTG
>JALDXK010000609.1:0-4023 GCA_032155105.1 Acidobacteriota bacterium | reverse complement strand
CCCCAAGGGCGTGGCAGTCGGCGACAAGATCGTGTCGGGTCCGGGCTCGGACATCCGCACGGGGAACGCGCTGCCGCTGGCGGAGATGCCGCTCGGTACCGCGGTGCACAACATCGAGCTTCGGCCGCAGCGCGAGGACATCGGCTATCAACGCATCGTCATCTGGCTCGGCGTCGAGGGGAAGAGTGGCTAACAGCGCGTGAGCCAGCGTTCCGAATCGCTTGCCTGATGGCCTGGCCGCAAGCCGCCGATCTGTCTCTTCCATCACGATGGCTGAAACGAGTTCATTCTGTGCTTTCTGTGGCCCTGGTGTCTGCGCCTTCTGCGGCCCTGGCTTCTTCTCTGAGGCCTCGGTGGCCGTCGCAATTCGCACAGACGCCACGCTGCCGGCCTCCTGTGCCGCGCGGCGGCGTGCGCGCCAGTCGTGGTAGCGCGCACGATCGGCGGCGATGTCCGCTGGCCTCGCTTCCTTGGAGATGAGATCCTCCCGCCGCACACCCCGCGCATCGTCGGGGGCACCCTCGAGCAGCAGCGGATCCCACCACACCACCGAGTACGTCTGCCCCGAGCCGGGATCGGTGAGCTCGTAGGTGCCGGGACGCACCGTCGCGTCGATCGGTTGCCCGTCGGCGCGCGCGTCCGACATGATCGTCTGCTTGCCCTTGAACAGCGGCACGCCTCTCGCGGTGGACGGACTCTCCCATTGCGCCCGCGGCGGATACAGCGCGCGGTTGAGCGGACGAATCCAGCCCTTGTCGTACGGCCCATCGCCCACTGCGGGCACGACGAGCAGGTCGCACGCGCGCGTCGCAGCGACATAGGCCAGGCGGACGCCTTCGGCCTCGTCGCGGAGCGCTTCCTCGTCGTTGTGATCCTGGAGGTCGAGCGGTGACCATCCACCGATGCGAATCGCAGACAGCTTGCGTTCGGAATCCAGATACCGCGACGCATCGTCGCGGCTCAGCCTGCAGGCGATGTCGGCGAGCACCACGATCGGAAACTCGAGGCCCTTGGCCTTGTGTACCGTCATCAGCCGCACGCCGTTGCTGCCTTCTTCGAGGATCGGCGCTTCCGGCGAGTCGGTACCACTCGAGGCGTCGTGCAGGGCGTCGACGAAGCCGCGGAACGACAGTCCACCCTCGAACTCGTAACGCCGCGCGAGATCGGAAATGTGCAGCACGTTGGCGAGCGCCTGCTCGCCGCCGCGCCAGAGCACGAAACCGGCGTGGGCGCGCGTGATCGCGATCAGCCGGCCGATGGTATCGGCGACCGGGCGGTGATTGCGGGCCGCGTGCAGCTCTCGAACCGTGCGCAGGACATCGGCGACCGGCTTCAACCGATCGGGCAGATCGTTCGGAATACGGTAGGGATGAAACACGCGCGCGATCGCGTGATATTCGAGCAGCTCCTCCTCGCCGATCGCGAACAGCGGGCCGTGCAACGCCGCATACACCGACAGTTCATCTTCAGGCCACTCGATGGCCGTCAACGCCGTCCTGATCGCGTCGACTTCCTCGCGTTCGTGGAACGTCTTGCCACCCACCAGGAGATGCGGAATGCCGCGCGCCTCCATGCACTCGACGTAGTCGCGGGTGATGTCATCGCCGAAGCTCATGAAGCGCCGGAATAGCAGGCACACATCACTGGCGACGATCTTCCGGCGCGTGGCCCCGTCGGCGACGGTCCACGTGCACTCGGGCGATAACAACCAGCTGACGAACGCGGCGATCGCCGGCGGCTGCGACTCGTTGAGCGCGCCCTGGGTCACTTCCGGCGGACCCCATTTCCGCTTCCCGTACGGTCGCGGCACCGGCAGCGCCACCACAGCTGGTTGTTCGGGTGTGTCGTCGCGATAGGCGAGCAGCGGCACGTAATCGGCCTGCATCGTGTTGGGATCGCCGTTCATCTCGTCTCGAAACGCGGCGTTGACGAAGCGTTGTATCGCGGGCACGCTGCGATACGACGTCTGCAGCGTCACCGGTATCGCGCCGTTGGCGCCGAGCCCTTCGGCGATGCGCCGGTAGGCGCCGACATCCGCGCGCCGGAAGCGGTAGATCGATTGTTTCGGATCGCCGACGATGAACAGCGCGCCGGGGCGGAGCGTGCCGTCGTCGTTGGCGGCGAGGCAGCGAAGCAGCTCGGCCTGCAGCGGATCGGTGTCCTGGAACTCGTCGACCAGGATGGCCCGGAAGCGGACCCGGAACTCCCGGCAGATGTCCGGGTTGTCTCGGACGAGATCGCGTGCCTTGATCAGCAGGTCGAGGAAGTCGAGCGCGCCCGCTTCCTGTTTGCGATGCTCATAGAGGCGCAGACACTCCTGCATCTCCGCGTGCAGCAACGCGGCGAGGTCCGCATCAGCGTTCGCGCGAAATTCGCGCAACTGCGCCAGGAGAACGGCGTGCTCAGCGAGCACGTGTTCGCGCGTGACGCCAATCGCAAATGCGGCACCGGTCCCCTTCTTCCAACTGGGAACGTTGAGGTCGTCAGCGAGCGTGGTCAGCGCAGCTTCCCAGCCATCCCAGATACCTTCGGGCACCATGTCGCCGACCATGCGCTTCTGTCGCTCGATCTCGGCGCTCGTCGTTCGCGCGTCAACCAGCGCGTCGGCCAGCTTGTCGTCGCGTTTGATCGGCTTCGCGATGAGATCGGCAAACGCCTTCAGGCTCGGGATGAGCGCCTTGATGGACGACGTTCGGTCGTACGAGGGCCGGCGCCACCTCGCGGGATGATCGCGCCACTCGAGGAGGCTGCGGGCCGCGCCGCGCAGTCGTTCGACCGGACCGTCTTCCGTTTCGCCGCCGAAACGTCGCTTCACCGGGCGCCGCAGCGATCGCCGGACGCCTTCCTGCGGATTGGCCAGCTCGGCATGGAGCCACGACGAAAAGGCCTCGTCGAACAACCGTTCGGACTGCGGATCGGTGAGCACCGCGAACGCCGGATCGACGCGCGCTTCGACCGGGCGCTCGCGCAGCAATTCCGCACAGAAGCCGTGAATCGTGCTGACCAGCGCTTCTTCGAAGTCGTGGACGGCGGCGTCGAGCAGGCGCCCCGCCTCGGAGCCCGATGGGGTCTTCTCACGCTCGCGCTCGAGCTCTTCGCGTAGCCGCAGCTTCAGTTCGCCGGCCGCTTTCTCGCTGAAGGTCACGGCGACGATCTGGTCGATGGTGGCGCGGCGGTTGGCGACGAGCGCCACGATGCGGCGAACCAGCTCAGTGGTCTTGCCGGTGCCTGCAGCCGCCTCGACGATCAGCGTCTGGTCGAGCTCGGTGCCGATCAGCTCGCGGTTTTCCTTGATGCGCTTGCCCTGAGCGGAGTCGAAGGGCGTCACGGCATCTCCCTCAAGGCATCGAGATCGGCGAAGAGCTTCGGATCCTTGCGCCGGGTGCGGCGCTCCTCGTCGGTGCCGCACACCACCTGGAAGTCACACCAGTCACAGGCGCCGGACGAGGGCCGGGCGGCGAGGTGGCCGGCCTCGACGGCACGGTCGATCACTTCGAGGACTTCAATCCCGCGCTTCGGCGCTTCGCCCATCAACGGAATCTCGTACGGCTGGAATCCGCCGGCAGAAGTGCAGAAGAAGAGGCGGCCTGAAAACACCGTCTCGTGCGGGAACAGTGCCGTCAGCGCAAGTCCGTAGATCACCGGCTGAAGCACCTGGCCGCCGTCCACTACCGTCCGGCCAACACGGGTGCGGTTCTTGCCGGTCTTGTGATCGGTCACGCGCAGGAAATTCGTCTTGCGATGGCGCTCGATCATGTCGATCGAACCACGGAGCTTGAAGCGGCCATCGATGAGCGCGGGCTCGGGCGTACTGTGTTCGTCGCGGCCTTCCATGTCGGGCAGGCCGAAGGCGAATTCGAATCGCTCGGGCGTCCACTCAATGCCCTCGTCGGCAAGCCTGTCGAGCCACTCGCGAAGGTCCTGCGTCATGGCGGTGATCTCATCGCGCCATACGCGATCGATAGCAGGACTCAAGCGATCGTACTCACGGTCGTGGACCTCGCGAATCGCCGCCGCCAGGCG
>JALDXK010000608.1:0-4046 GCA_032155105.1 Acidobacteriota bacterium | reverse complement strand
CGCCAGCCGACTCGCCGGTGGTGAGGTGCTTGACCCAGATGCCGGCCTTGCCAGGAAATTCCGCGGCCGATCGAGTCAGCAGGTTCTGGAGCGGCGACGGCTGACCCTGCACAACCGCTGCGACGGCGGCAATCAGCAGCGCCACTACGGAACACAATCTGACATCTGACATTTGAAATCTGACATCTCCCCCGTCCGCCTAGCTTACAACCAACCTCTCTGGCGGGCGAGGCGCGCCGCCTCGATGCGGTTCGAGACGCCCAACTTCGCGATCGACTCGGACAGGTAATTGCGCACGGTACCTTCGGACAGATTCAGCTGCTTGGCGATGTCGGCGCTCGCCAGGCCTTCTTCGGCAGCGCGCAACACCTGGCGCTCGCGATCGGTGAGCGGATCGGCTTCGCCCCACGCATCCTGGGCGAGCTGCGGATCGACGACGCGCAGGCCCTGGTGGACGCCGCGAATGGCATCGGCAAGCTTTTCGGCGGGCGCGTCCTTCAGCAGGTAGCCCGACGCGCCGGCGTCGAGCGCGCGCCGGAGGTAACCCGGGCGCGCGAAGGTGGTGAGGATGATCACGCGCGGCCGCTGCCCTTTGCGGGTGCGGTTCAGCTCCGCGGCCATTTCGAGGCCGGTCATGTTCGGCATCTCGATGTCGGTGAGCACCACGTCGGGGTCGCTGCGCTGCGCGAGCGCCAGCGCCTCGCGGCCGTCGCGGGCGCGCGCCACCACCTCGATGTCGGATTCAATCTCGAGCAGCGCGGCAAGGGCGCCGAGCACCATGCCCTGGTCTTCGGCAATGAGCACGCGGATGGGCATGTCAGCTTTCCAGCTTCATCGGCAATTGGATCAGCAGCCGCGTGCCGCGATCGGTCTCGCGCCGCAGGGCGCCGCCAAGCGCCTGGATGCGCTCGCGCATGCCCGTGAGCCCGTGACCAAACGGCGCATCGCCGCCGCGCCCATCGTCCTGCACTTCCATCAGCGCGGAGCCGTCCTGCGCGTAGAACCTGATGTGGCACCTCGTCGCACCGGCGTGCCGGATCACGTTGGTCGCCGCTTCACGCAGCGCCAGCGACAACGCGGTTTCCTGGGCCGGCGCGAGCGCGGCGGGCCGGCCTTCGACGGTCGCGTCGATGCCGGCGGCGGTCAGGGTGTCGCGGACGTGCTCGATCTCGGCGGCGAGGCCGGACGAGCGATAGCCGGTGATCGCCTCGCGCACTTCGGCCAGGCCCTGGCGGGCGATGCGCTCGACCTCGGACATCTCCTGCCGCGCGCGCGAGGGATCGCGCGACATCAGCTTCTGCGCCAGCTCGCTCTTCAGCACCACCACCGACAACGTGTGGCCGAGCAGGTCGTGGACATCGCGCGCGATGCGCTCGCGCTCGGCGAGCTTCGCGATGCGCTCGATCTCCGCCTGCGCCATGCGCAGCTTGGCGTCACCGGCGGCCTTGGCCGCGGCCTGGATCGTGACGGCGCCAATCAGCGCCGAGATCACGACCGACGCCATGTAGTACCACCACTCCATGGCGAGCGCGGCCGACGCCGCGGCGCCGAGCAACACCTGCGCCGCCAGCACCAGACGCGCCTGGCGTGGCGGGAACCCGTTGGCGATCAGCGCCGAGCCGTAGATGAAGAAGCATGCCGCGGACGGGTTGCGGAGGCTGCCGAAAATGGCGATGGCGTCGAGGCCCGCGACGATCCACAGGATGCGCGGCGTCCGGACGAAGTGTCCCGCGAAGTAGAGCACGAGGAACAACGCGTACGACGCGATATAGGGTAGCCGCCGCCCCTCGAACGTCGGCGACAGGATCGACGAGAAGAGGTACGGCAGCGAGTAGATCAGCCACGCGAAGGGTTCCCAGCCGAGTTGTTTCATGCGTGACGGGATCGTCGGCATCAGCGTCTCAACGTACTGTATCGACTTTGCGGCCGCCAAGGTACACCGACACCACGCGGCGATAAGCGCGGGCGTCTTCAGTGGGGTCGGCCTCGAGCAGCACGAGATCGGCAATCGATCCCGCGGCAATGCGGCCGAGTGACGGCTGGCCGAGCCGATCGGCGGCTCGCGATGTCGCCGCTTTCAGGACATCGGGCAGCGGCATGCCGGCTTCTGCCAACAGCTCCAGTTCGCGCACGAGCGCAATGCCATGGAAGGTCGCCGGGTTGCCGGCGTCGGAACCGGCGAGCACCGGCACGCCGGCTCTTACGGCGCGTGCGACCTGCTGCTGCGAGCCCTCGAAGGCCGCCTTCATTCGTTCGGCCGTCCCGCCATCGATGAGCATCGGGGCCAGCGGAGATTTCGGATCGAGCAGCGAGTGCATGATTTCCGGCATCGCCAGCCGCCGCACATCGGCGTCCTCCCCGCGAAGGGCGCTGCGTTTCCATTCCCAGTCGAGTACCACCAGCGTCGGCGTGAACGTCACTTTCCTGGCTGCCATCATCGCGATAGTGTCGTCGCTGAGGCCACGCGCCGTGTGTTCGAGGCCGTGGGCGCCGGCCTCGATCGCCACTCGCGCGTCCTCGTCCGTGCCGACGTGCACGGTGGTACGCATCCGGCGGCTGCGCGCTTCGACGATCGCCGCAAGGAACACCTCGTTCTTCAGGCGCGGCAGCTCTCGTCCAGGGAACCCCGGCTCGAGCACGAGCTTCACGAGATCCACCCGCCGGCGATCGAGCTCGGCGATGGCGGCGCGGGCCTCGTCGGGCGTCTCGACCTGGCGCGTCAGCATGTCGGCGAGGCCGGGCATGAACCCGAACATCGCCGCCGGATGCCCGCCACGCGCCGTGATCGATGGGCCCGAATAGAACGTGCGCGGCGCGTTCTTCTTGGTGGACGCGACATCTAACGACAGCGACTGCATGTCGTCGATGCCATCGGTCAGCGACACCACCGAGGTCACACCGGCAGCCAACGCCGACTGGTAGTCGTGCTCGAGGCGAAGGGGAGTCTGCTCCAACGGTGATGCGCCCACACCGCCCGAGCCACCCCAATGCACGTGCGAATCGAACAGCCCGGGAATCAGGAACCTCCCGCGCGCGTCTTCGACCGTCGCACCCTCCGGCACCGCGCGGTCATCGTCGAGCGACACTTCCGCGACACGATGATCGCGAATCACCACGCGCGCGTTGGTGATGCGGCCGCCAAGGCCGTCGAGGAGGGTTGCGCCGCGAAGCACGACAATCTGTCCCTCCGCGGGGCCGGGATCGATGCGGCGGGTCCCCGGCATCTCGGACATCCGGAAGGCCGGCGCGGCCAGCGCCGACACACCGAGTGTCACGGCAAACGCCGCTGCGATCATGGCGAGTGATCGGCGTGGAATCGGATCGGTCCCCTCCCATCGGAAGAGCATCGATGTAAGGACGAGGCCGACGAGGCCAGTCACGATCAGGACCGCGAGCGTGCCGAGCATCGGCCAGAGGTTCTGACCGCCCACGATCACACCTGCGTACGCTTCGTTGAGGTAGGTCGTGGGCAGGAAGCGCGCGAACCGCTTCACGCCCTCGGGAAGCATCGCAAACGGAATCGCCGAGCCCGACAGGAACATCAGCGGGAAGAAGAGGAGGTTGGCAATCGCCGGCGCGGTCCGGATGTCGCGTGCCGTGCTGCCAACCAGCAGCCCCATCGGCACCAGCGCGCACGCTCCGCAGAAGAACACCGCCACGAGCACGGCCCACGAACCGGCCATTTGCATCCCGAAGATCAGCCGGGCCAGCGTCATCAGGATGATGAGAGACAGCAACCCGGTGGCAATGGCGGTGACCCCGTGCGCGATCACCACCGATGCCGCATGCACCGGAGTCACGCGCAGGCGCCGGAGCATGCCCGTCTCGCGTTGCTGCACGATTGGGAAGGCCACACCAAACAGCGATCCCGACATCAGCGTGGTGGTGAGCAGGCCGGGCATCATGAAGGCCATCACGCGCGCGTCGCCGCGCGCCATCACGAAGCCGTACAGCAGCAGGAAGCCGAGGGGAAACGCCGTCATCCAGAAGATCGCCGTCTTCGAGCGGCGGATCTCGATGAACTGCGCGCGCATCAACGCCAGGGT
>JALDXK010000607.1:0-4054 GCA_032155105.1 Acidobacteriota bacterium | reverse complement strand
CCGCCTCCATATCCCCGGAGCACGAGACCCTGTCATTTCTCACACCGGGCCCTGTCACTAGTAGTAAACGGGCCGGCCGACGTACGGACCGGGCCAAGGGCCGTTCCAGTATCCCGGGTAGCCGTAGCCGACGCCGACCCCGACGTAAGTTTCGCAGCCGGCGCTGACGATCGCGACGGCGAGAACGAGCAACAGCAGCACGCTGCGGATGACGCGATGGCGGGCAAGCATCTGCAACTCCATACTCTCAGAGCGGAAACTTCTGAAGGGCGACGACGCCGCCGGTGGGATCGGCGATCACGGCCAACGTGCCGTTGCGGCGATCGGGAGAGACGTCGAGCAGCACGCGTCCGCCCAGGCTCGTGGCCTTCCGTGCGGCCGCAGCGGGATCGCTGACGAGCACATACGGCAGCCAGTGGGGCCGCACCTGTGTCATCGCCGCGGGTATCTGCAGCAGGCCGCCGCGAGGACCGTTGCGGCGAAGGACGAAGTACTCGATTCCGCTGGCGGTGTCTTCGCTCTCCGCCTCGAAGCCCACCACGCCCCGGTAGAACGCGCGGGCTTTCGCGGCATCCTGTGCCAGGTACTCGCGCCAGAAAAAGTGAGCGGCCAGCGGTGTACCGCGTGGAACCGCGGGTGGAGCGCGTGACGGCTGCAGCAACCCGAACGCCGCCCCCTGCGCGTCGACCACCACACCGGCGCGGCCCGCTGCCGTCGCCATCGGCGCCACGAGCACCTTGCCCCCGGCGGCCTCCACCAGCTGCACGGTGCGGTCGACATCCGGCACAGAGAGGTAACTGACCCATTGCGATGTGGCGCCGGTGATGTCGCGGACGTCGACGAGTCCGCCCACCGGACCCGCGCTGGTGCGCGCCACGGCATACGTGCGTCCGGCGCGGTCGCGCGCGTCGAACTGCCAGCCAAGCAACTCGCCGTAGAAGGCGCGCGCCGCCGCCAAATCGGTGGTCACCAGGTCCTGCCACACGAACGCGATGTCCATGGCTGGTGGTGTGGGCGCCACGGGCGCAGGCGCGGAACCTGCGCTGGATGCACATCCCGATGCGACGACCGCGAGGGTGAGCGTTGCGGTCAGCGCCCGTGTCATCAAGGCATGCATCATGACCATGAGATCTTTGCTCCTACAGTCCGAGGCGCTGCCGCGTGTGGCGCGCAATCATCAGCTCTTCGTTGGTGGGAATCACCCAGGCTGACGCGGTCGAGCGCTCGACCGTGAGGCGTGGACCCCCGCCAGCATTTGCCGCGGCATCGATGTGCACACCGAGCCAGGCCGCGTCCCGGCAGATTCGTTCACGAATCACTGGCGCATTCTCGCCGATGCCGCCGGTGAACACCAGCGCGTCGATTCCGCCAAGGGCCGCGGCGAGCGATCCCAGCTCGCGCCGGATGCGGTAGACGAACAGATCGATCGCCCGCTTCGCTCGCGGATCGTCGCTGGCCAGCAGCGTGCGCATGTCGCTGGCGATACCTGAGACGCCGAGCAGACCCGACTCCTGGTAGATCAGCCGCTCGATCGCGCGCGCGTCCATCTTCTTCTCGTCGATCAGGTAGAGGATGACGCCGGGATCCAGCGAACCGCTCCGCGTTCCCATCATCAGCCCGTCGACCGCCGTGAACCCCATCGTGCTCGCGACGCTCCTGCCATCGTCGAGTGCGCACATGCTGGAGCCGTTGCCAAGGTGGAGCACCACCGTGCGGCCCTTGGCCGCCTTACTGTCGTAACGCGGGAGCACGGAGGAGATGTACTCGTACGAGAGACCGTGAAAACCGTAACGCTGCACGCCGGCTTTGGTCAGCTCGTCGGGCAACGCGAACATCTGGGCCACGGGCGGGTTGCCGCGATGAAACGCGGTGTCGAAGCAGGCCACCTGCGGTAGATCAGGCCGCCGCTCGAGCAACAGGCGAACCGGTGTCAGGTTGTGCGGCTGGTGTAGCGGCGCGAGCGGCACGAACTGTTCCAGCGCGGTGATCACTTCCGGCGTCAGCCGCACCGGCTCGGCGAACGTGGATCCGCCGTGTACGACCCGATGGCCGACGCCGGCGAGCCGATGGTCCGCGAGGCTCGTGCGGGCGAAGGCCGCAATGTGCTCGACCGCGCCGTCGTGGCCCAGTGTCGTGCCGGCGGGCCACGACTCCTCGGAGACGACCTGGCCGCGACTGTCCTTGGCCACGAAACGCGGCGTGGCGTAGAGGCCCTCGGCCTGTCCTCGCATCAGCAGCTCGAGATCGCCCGGACCCATCGCAAAGATCGAGAACTTGATCGACGACGAGCCGGCGTTGACGACGAGAACGATGTCGCTCACGCCACCGCCTTGGCGGCCTGCTCGCGCCGCGCTTTGGCCAGCAGCACGGCCACCGCGCACGACGCGAGGCGGGCCGGCACCGAGTCGGCACGGCTGGTCAGGATGATCGGGACCTTCGCGCCCAGCACGATACCGGCGCTATCCGCGTTGGCGAGGAAGCTAAGGCTCTTGGCCAGCATGTTGCCGGATTCGAGGTTGGGCACGACCAGCACGTTGGCGCGGCCGGCCACGGGCGAATCGATCTTCTTGATCTGCGCGGCGGTCAGGCTGATCGCGTTGTCGAGCGCGAGCGGCCCGTCCAGTTTGGCGCCGGTGATCTGGCCGCGATCGGCCATCTTGCAGAGTGCCGCCGCCTCGACGGTCGATGGCACCGCGGGGTTCACCGTCTCGATCGCCGACAGGATGGCGACGCGCACGTCGTGCTGGTCGAGCGCATGCACCATGTCGATGGCGTTCTGCGTGATGTCCACCTTGTCGGCGAGGGTCGGCGCAATGTTTACGGCGGCGTCGGTGATGACGAGCACCTCGGTATGGCCGGGCACGTCCATCACGAAGCAATGACTGATGCGTCGCCCCGTGCGCAGGCCGGTGTCCTTCTTGACGACCGCGCTCAACAGCTCGTCGGTGTGGAGGCTGCCTTTCATCAGCACCTCGGCGCGCCCCTGGCGTATGAGCTCCACGGCCTTGGCCGCGGACTCGTGACTGTGAGCAGCGTCGACGATCTCGAACGAGGAAATGTCGAGCGAGTGCTTCGCCGCAACCTCCTTGATGCGCGCCGACGGACCAACCAGCAAGGGGATGATCAGCCCGCGCTTCGCGGCGTCGACCGCGCCTTCAAGCGAGCTTTGGTCGCAGGGATGCGCAACCGCAACGGGCACGGGCGGCAGCGACTGGCAGCGCGCCATCAGCCGCTCATATTTTTCATGCGTGTTCGCCATGGGCTCCACTCCAAACGCCGCTCAGCCGCGCTGAACGGCGACGACAATCTGCACGAACAGGATCTTGAGGATGGTCATCGACGGAAACACCATCGCGAAGCCGATGTCTGGCCGCTCCGTCGGCACGGCACGAGTCGCATACGCGAGGATCGCGGGATTGCCGGTAACGGCGGAGACGATGCCGAGAAGGTCGTCAGCCGGAATGCCCAGCAGCCGTCCGGCGATCAGCGTCACGATGCAGAGGGGTAACACGATGGCGACGCCGAGCAGGACCCACGACAGCCCAGTGGCCGCGACCGTCGCGATGAAGAGCGGGCCGGCCGCGATGCCGACCTGGGCCAGGAACACGGTGAGGCCGAAATTGCGGAGCACGAGGTTGGCTGAGAGCGGCAGGATCCAGACGATGCCGCCGGTGCGGCGGAGGCAGCCCAGCACCAGGGCAACCAACAGGGCGCCGGAGAGGCCAAGCGTGATCTGGCCGACGCCGGGAACAGGCACCGGAATCATGCCGACGAGCAGTCCCATCGCGGCGCCGACGCCGAGCGAGATGTAGCTGAAGTCCGCGGCGCCCTTGATCGAATCACCGAAGAAGCGGCGCACCGCCGGGAAGTGCTCGCGGTGACACAGCACGCCCACGCGATCACCGAACTCGAGCACGAGGTCGTTGTTGGGCAGCAGATCGACATCGCCCCTTCGCACGTGCACGAAGTTGTAGTCGAAGCCGCCAGGGAGCGTGAGGCGTCCGAGCGGCATGCCGACGATGGCGGGCTTGGAGGCGAACACGCGGAGATAGTC
>JALDXK010000606.1:0-4058 GCA_032155105.1 Acidobacteriota bacterium | reverse complement strand
GCGAGGAAAGCGTGCTCGCGTGAGCACGCTTTCCGAGTCGAAGGGCCTTCCCAAACCCGTTCGTCTGCTCGGATGGGTCAGCCTTCTGACCGACGCGGCCACCGAAGCCGTCTACCCGCTCCTTCCCGTTTTCATCACCCAGGTCCTCGGCGGCCCGCCCATCGCGCTCGGCATCGTCGAAGGCGCCGCCGATGCGACCAGTAGCGTGCTCAAGGTGGTATCGGGCCGGTGGTCCGACCGCATTGGCGTCCGCAAGCCGATTGTCCTGCTCGGCTACTCGCTGTCGTCGGTGGTGCGTCCGTTCATCGCCATCACCACGACCTGGGCCCATGTCTTCCTCATTCGCGTGGTCGATCGGGTGGGGAAGGGCCTGCGTGGCGCGCCGCGCGACGCGATGCTCGCCTCGCTCGCCCCGCCCGGGCAACGCGGCCGGGTGTTCGGCTACCACTGGGCGATGGATCATGCGGGAGCGGCGGTCGGGCCTCTGCTCGCAACCGTCTTTCTCTACTTCGCGCCGGATAATTACCGGCTTCTCTTTGCATTGACCATCATTCCGGGAGCACTTGCAGTGCTGACACTGTTGCAAGTCCCTGAGACCATCGACACACCTATAGGTGTGTCGCCGCTCGATTCGCCGATCGACTCGTCGCTGCAGACAGGTACCCCCACCGGCCCCCGCGGCGGTTCGTCGACCATGCTCCCGAAGTCACTGAAGCGATATCTCCTCATTCTCTCTGTCTTCACCCTCGGGAATTCCTCCGATGCCTTCTTGCTGCTGCAGCTATCCCAAGCCGGCGTGCCGTTGATGGGCCTCACCGCGCTTTGGAGCGCGCAACATGCGATCAAGGCGCTGATCGCGATGCGCGGCGGCATGCTTTCTGATCGGCTGGGCCGCCGCACGCTCATCATCAGTGGCTGGATCATCTACGCGATCGTCTACGCGGGCTTCGCGTTCAGCCACACCGTGTACGGACTGGTCGGCTGGTTCCTGCTTTACAGTGCGTATTCGGCCGCGGTCGAGGGCAGTGAGAAGGCGCTCATCGCGGATCTCACGCCGGGACCCCTTCGAGCCACCGCATACGGATGGCATGCGGCCGTGCAGGGCTTTGGCGCGCTCGCCGCAGGGGTGTTCTTCGGCCTGCTGTGGCAAAGCTTTGGGGCGCCGGTCGCATTTCTCAGCGGCGCGGCATTGTCGCTCCTGGCCGCCGCACTCCTGTGGATCACACATTTGGAGGGTTCAAGCGCGCCGAACGGATGACCTACAATGCCGTCCACATGTCTGGGGCCGTCACGTCGCCTCGCGAACGGATCGGGCCGTATCGTATCGTCGCGCGCGTGGGCGCCGGCGGCATGGGCGAAGTGTTCAAGGCGTGGGATCCGCGCCTCGAACGCGACGTGGCGATCAAGCTGCTGCACTCGGAGACCGCCGCCGATCCCGATCGCCAGCGGCGGCTGGTGGCCGAGGGACGCGCCGCCAGCGCGCTAAACCATCCCAACATCGTCCGCATCTACGACGCCGACATCGACGGCACGTCGTACTATCTCGTGTCCGAATGGCTCGAAGGCCAGTCGCTTCGCGATGAACTGTCGCGTGGTCCGCTGCCGCTGAAACGGTTGCTCGACCTCGGCGTGCAGGTTGGCGACGGCCTGGCAGCCGCGCACGCCAATGGCATCGTGCACCGCGACATCAAGCCCGAGAACATCATGCTGGCTCGCGACGGCACCGCGCGCATCGTCGACTTCGGGTTGGCGCGTTCCGATCCGCGGACGCCGGGCATGACGAGGATGACCGGCGGAGCTGCGACGGTGACGGCATCGCTCGACGGCGGCTTGAGCGGCACCCCGGCGTACATGAGTCCGGAACAGGCACGGGGAACGGCGGGCGATTTCCGCACCGATCAGTTTTCGTTCGGCGCGTTGTTATACGAGATGGCGACAGGGACGTTCGCCTTCCGCCGCGACAGCATGCCGGAGACGCTCGCTGCGGTGCTGCACGACGAGCCGCGGCCGATTGCCGAATACAACCCACGGATCCCGGCGCCCGTGCGCTGGATCATCGAACGCTGTCTTGCCAAGGATGTTGGCGATCGCTATTCCGCCACCGACGATCTTGCGCGCGAGCTGCGATGGGTTCGCGATCGTCTGTCGGAAGCGCTGATCGAGCCGAAGCCTGAGCCACAAGCCGCGCGTCGCGGCCGCGGATGGAAGTTCATTGGCGCGGCCCTGGTGGCGGCGATGGCGGGTGGTCTGTTGGCGATCGGCATGATGAGCACCGAGCCTCAACCAATGCCCGTTCAGTACGTGCCGTTTGCATCGGCATCGTCGTACGAAGGGGAGCCGTCGTGGTCGCCCGACGGCCAGTCACTCGCCTACACCGCGGATGTGGATGGCGTGCTGCAGGTGTTCATCAAGCGCGTCGGCGATGCACTGAGCCGGCCACTGACGAGCGGACAGTTCGACGCGAGCCACCCGTTCTGGACGGTCAACGGGGAGCGGGTTTATTACGTCAGCCAGGCCGGAGAGTTCGAAGCGCTCTGGTCGGTCGGCGTCGCCGGCGGCCGCCCCGAACTCGAGATCGAGAACGTCGCTCGCGCCGCCATTGATCCGGACGGCTCGCGCCTCGCCCTGTTGCGAGTCGATCCCGACCTGTCGCAGCGACAGACGTTGTGGTGGTCGTCGCCCCCTGGCTCGCCGCCGCTACGCGAGCAGCGTCCGCCATTCGATCGCCTGCGGACCGGCGGCGACGGACTGGTTCGTTTCAGCGGCGATGGGCAGTTGCTGGTCTGGATGTACGACGTCGACACGATCAACAGCGTTGACCCATCGCGGGCCAGTGGCTTTTACATCGTGCCCCGAGGATCGCAGCCCGTCAGGCCGATCTTGCCATCGCTGCTGACCGCCAGCACCGTGCCGCTGTTCGATTGGTGGGTGGACAGCCGTCAGGCGGTGGTGGCGTTACGCGATCCGATCGGCGGCAACCGGCATCTGTGGATCGCCGACACCGTCGCGGGCACGGCCCGCCAGATCACCGCCGGCCACACCAACGAAACGGCGCCCGCCGTGGCACCGGGCGGCAGCCGCATTGCGTATGCCTCCGAAGAAGTGGATTTCGATCTCACGCTGATCACGCCCGATGGCCGATCGCGCCGCACGTTGCTGGCAACCGCGCGCAACGAGTTCGATCCCGTCTGGTCGCCGGCGGGCGATCAGTTCGCCTTCGTCACCGATCGTTCTGGCAGCATCGAGATCTGGACCCGAAGCCTCGATGGCGTGTGGGAGCGGCCGATCGTGACGGCGAAGGACTTCGGATCCTCGCGAACCGAAACCCTCGCCTCGCTGGCGTTTTCTCCTGATGGTCGAACGCTCGCCTATCAGCGCGGCGCGGAGGGCACATGGGATGTGTGGCTGTCGCCGGTCGCCGGCGGCACACCGATTCGCCTGGCCACGACCACGGGCACGTCGAATCGGCCATGGCGGGATGCGCCGACCTGGTCCCCCGACAGCGAATGGATCGCCTATGTGTCCAACGATGCCGGGACGCCGCTCCTCGTCAAGGCGCGCGTGGGCACCACCGAGCGGGTCGAGGTCCTGCAGGAGCCTCTGGCCTTCTCGCGACCCGCATGGTCGCCAGATGGCAAGTGGATCGCCACACAGACCGAGGATGGCATGGTGCGCGTGCCGGCTGACGGCGGTATGCCGGAGGTGCTGTCGACGTTGCCGATCCTCGCGGTGCTCTGGCGGTCCGACAGCCGCCACGTCGTGGCGTTGACCGAGAGCGAAACGCCGGGACACTTCTCGATGGTCGAGATCGACGCGACGTCCGGTGACGTGCGGGTACTCAATGCCGACCTCGGCGCCGTACCCATTGCCAACCAGCCCATTCGCGGCTTCTCGTTTCACCGCGAGCAAGGCTTTCTCACCTCGCTCGCCAGCGCCCGCTCCGACATCTGGCTGATGGAAGGCTTTCAGCCGCCCCAACGGACGCTGCGGTGGTGGCGACGGTGAGCGGCACCGGACCGATGCGCGAACAGATCGGACCCTACCGGATCGTCTCGCGC
>JALDXK010000605.1:0-4070 GCA_032155105.1 Acidobacteriota bacterium | reverse complement strand
CCCCGCCGCAGGTCGGTCGCCGACAGCCTGCCCTTGATCGTCACGCGGCGCTTGCCTTCGCGGACGCGGACGTGGATACTCGCCACCGGCCCGCACCATCTGCAAGTTTGAGGCCCGGATGGGTGCGCCGACGCGGCCCATCGGCGACACGCCGGCCGCCGCCGCTGACGACATATTGCCAACCACGTCGAGCCTCTACGGACGCGAGGGCCGGCGGATCCCGAGTTTCTTCATCTTGGCGTGGAGCGTGGTGGGCTTGGTCCCCAACCGCTCCGCCGCGCCACCGCGTCCCGAGATCCGCCACTCACAGGCGTCGAGCGCGGCCAGGATCGCGTGGCGATCAGCATCCGCCAGCGTCGTGACCTCGCGGAGCGGCCCCGGGGACGGAGCAAAGCGCCGCCGCGGCAACCAGATCTCTGTGGGCTGGACGATGGTCGCGGTGCAGAGAATCACCGCGCGCTCGATGACGTTCTGCAGCTCGCGAACGTTGCCCGGCCATGGGTACGCCAGCAGCCGCTGCATGGCCGTCGCGCTGATCCGCTGGGCGGGCCGCCCCAGCTTGCGCGCGCACACCCGGAGAAAATGCCGCGCCAAAATCGGGACGTCTCCAACGCGATCGCGCAGGGCCGGGAGCGAGACCGGAAAGACCCCAAGCCGGAAGTACAGATCGGACCGGAACGTGTGCGCGGCAATCGCGCTCTCGAGATCGCTGTTGGTGGCGGCGATCAGCCGGACGTCGACGGAGATTGGCGCGGTGCCGCCGACCCTCTCGACGCGCGAGTCCTGGAGTACCCGCAGCAACTTGGCCTGCGCCTCGCCGGGCAGGTCGCCGATCTCGTCGAGGAACAACGTGCCGCCGTCAGCGCGCTCGAACTTGCCCGGCTTGCGGGCGATGGCGCCGGTGAAGGCACCCTTCTCGTGCCCGAACAGCTCGCTTTCGACGAGGGCGTCGGGGAGTGCCGCGCAGTTCACCGTGACGAACGGGCCGTCGGCCCGCCCACTGTGATCATGGATGCGCCGTGCCAGCAGCTCTTTGCCCGTGCCGGTCTCGCCCAGCAAGAGCACCGTGGTATCGCCGACGGCGACGATGTCGGCGAGCCGGACGGCGTCCCGCCAGACTTCACTGTCGCCGACGAGCGGCATGGCGCTGGCGCGCACCTCTTCCTGCAGCGTCGCCACGCGCCGGCGCAACCCGCGCCGTTCGTCGAGGAGCGCCGCCATCCGCCGCCGATCACGCTCGCTGGCTTCGTACAACTCGGCGTTCCTGATCGCCACCGCCGCTTGCCCGGCCAGCGCTTCCAGCCGCGCCACATCGGCGCGGCCGGGCGGCTTCTGCGCATTGAAGCGCGGCGAGTCCAGCCCAACGACGCCGAGCGCGCGCCCCTGGCACACCAGCGGCACCGCGAACGCAGACGCCAGGGCTGTGCGGCGAACGCGGGCCGCATCGAACCAGCGGTCGTCGGCTGGCGCGTCTGGCACGAACACCACCTCGCCGCTCGAAAACGCGAGGCCCATGATGCCGCCGTCCAGCGGCATCTCTACGCCGCGGAAGGCCTCTGCGTCGCGCCCGCGAACGGCGACGGTCCGCAGCACGCCATCGCGCTCGTCGTGCAGCAACACCCAGCTCGACGTGGCGCCGAACACCTGATCCACAGCCGTCAGCAGCGCCTCGGCCACGCCGGGCACGTCGAGCCGCGACGACAGCGCGCGAGCGGCACTGACCAGCGCGACTTCGGCGGAGTGGCCGCGATCATCTGACGGGGGTGGCACCGTGTTCTCGAGATGATCTTAGCAGTCCGCACCAGCTCGTCCGCCGCGTCGGCGCAATATTTCGCGGGCGGCTGACGAAATAGCGTCAGCCCGACCGCGCGTTGTGCGTCCGTCTCTCTCTGGAGCGGCCGGCGCGCCGGTCGCAGTGAGAACGGCAGGCTATTTGCCCCTCGCACCGCAATGTCGTCCAGTGCGAAGCCCTCCTCATCCATCGCGCAGGCGATATCGCGCCTCACCGTGTGGCCCGGCACGCCGTATCCGCTGGGTGCCACGTGGGACGGCCTCGGCGTAAATTTCGCACTGTTCTCCGCGCACGCCACGCGCGTCGATCTCTGTCTGTTCGAATCGGCCGACTCGCCGCGCGAATCACGCACGATCACGCTGCGGGAGCAGACCGCGCAGGTGTGGCACGGCTACCTCCCAGATGTGCGGCCGGGTCAGCACTACGGCTACCGTGTGCACGGCCCGTACGCGCCGCGCGAGGGCCACCGCTTCAACCCTCGCAAGCTCGTCCTCGATCCCTACGCCAAGGCCATCGGGCGCATGGTGCGGTGGGGCGATTTTGAAATGTTCGGGTATGCCGCCCGCGACGGCCAGGACGATCTGGTACCCGACGAGTGCGACAACGCCGCGCTGGCGCCGCTGGCGGTGGTGATCGATCCCGCCTTCACGTGGGGCATCGATCAGCCGCTGCGCACGCCCTGGCATCGCACCGTGATCTACGAACTGCACGTCAAGGGCTTCTCCGCACGTCACCCGGGGATTCCTCCGGCCGTTCGCGGCACCTACGAAGCACTGACCACGGATGCGGCCCTCGAACACCTGGTGGGCCTCGGCGTGACCGCCGTGGAGTTGATGCCGGTGCACCACCATACCGACGATCGGCACCTCGTGTTGCGCGGGCAGTCGAACTACTGGGGTTACAACACGCTGAGCTATCTCGCGCCGGACCTACGCTACTCCGCGCACAAGGGGCCCGGCGCGGCGGTCCTCGAGTTCAAGCGCATGGTCCGCGCGCTGCACGCCGCCGGCATCGAGGTGATCCTCGACGTGGTCTATAACCACACCGCCGAGGGCAGTCACCTTGGTCCGACGCTGTCCCTGCGCGGCATCGACAACGCGACCTACTATCGGCTGTCATCCGAGGACCGCCGCTACTACGTCGACTTCACGGGGTGTGGCAACACGCTCAACGTCACCCAGCCGCAGGTGCTACAACTCGTGATGGACAGCCTGCGCTATTGGGTGCTGGAGATGCACGTCGACGGCTTCCGCTTCGACCTCGCCAGCGCGCTCGCCCGCGAGCTGCACGACGTCGATCGCCTCAGCGCCTTCCTCGACATCATTCATCAGGATCCCGTGCTCTCCCAGGTGAAGCTGATCGCCGAGCCGTGGGACCTCGGCGCGGGCGGCTACCAGGTCGGCCAGTTTCCGGTGTTGTGGACAGAGTGGAACGGACAGTATCGAGACACCGTCCGCCGCTTCTGGCGCGGCGATCCGGGGGCGACCTCGAAGATGGCGACGCGCCTGGCCGGCAGCAGCGACCTC
This sequence comes from Acidobacteriota bacterium, assembly GCA_032155105.1. GTDB lineage: Bacteria > Acidobacteriota > Vicinamibacteria > Vicinamibacterales > UBA2999 > 12-FULL-67-14b. The sequence continues at coordinate 752 of JALDXK010000605.1, read as the reverse complement.
TACGGACACAGCGGGCGACGTCCCTACGCCAGCATCAACTTCGTCACCGCGCACGACGGCTTCACGCTTCACGATCTCGTCAGCTACAACGAGAAGCACAACGAGGCGAACGGCGAAGGCAACCGCGACGGCGAAAACCACAACTTGAGTTGGAATTGCGGCCATGAGGGTCCGTCGGCCGACCCGGAGGTGATCCGGCTGCGCGAGCGCCAGAAACGTAACTTCCTCGCCACGCTGTTTCTCTCCCAGGGCGTACCGATGTTGAGTGGCGGCGACGAGATGGGCCGCACGCAACAGGGCAACAACAACGCCTACTGTCACGACAGCGAGCTGAGCTGGACGGACTGGTCACTCGAGGGCCCCGCACGGGAGTTGCTGGCGTTCGCGTCGCGGCTGATTCACCTGCGCCTCCAGGAACCGGTGCTGCGGCGCCGATCGTTCTTCCAGGGCCGCGCACTGCGCGGCGACAGCGTCAAGGACATCGTCTGGCTCGAGCCCGGCGGCGCGGAGCTCAGCGACCACGATTGGTACGCGGACCTGCCATCGTTCGGCGTGCTGCTCCACGGCGGCGCCATCGACGAATGCGACGAGCGCGGCCGGCGCATTGCCGGCAACACGCTGCTCATCCTGTTCAATGCCGCGCCCGATCCGCGGCCGTTCACCGTGCCGCGCATGGCCCTTGGAACGTGCTGGCAACTCGCGATCGACACCGCCGACCCGGACGCCGAGCCGCGGCCGATCACGGGCGCGGG
>JALDXK010000604.1:0-4091 GCA_032155105.1 Acidobacteriota bacterium | reverse complement strand
CACCTGTCGAAGATCACCGCGCCGCTCGTCGCCATCAACTCGGCCGACGACTTCGTCAATCCGCCGGAACTGCCGATGATGGAGCAACTGATCAAGCAGGTGAAAAAAGGCCGCTTCATCCTTTTGCCGGTTACCGACGCCACGCGCGGGCACGGCACCCACTCGCTGCCCGCCATCTGGGGCGGGGAACTGGTACAATTCTTACGAGATCTGAAATAGATGTAGAGGCGGGACTTTAGTCCCGCCTGTGAATCAAACGAATCATTTGCAAACACTAGCCACCAACCCTGCGCTCAAGACCGAAGTCGAGCGTCGGCGCACGTTCGCCATCATTTCCCACCCCGACGCCGGCAAGACCACCCTGACCGAGAAACTGCTGCTGTACGCGGGCGCCATCGAGCTGGCCGGTGCGGTGCGCGGCCGGAAGACCGACCGGCACGTGGTGTCGGACTGGATGGACATCGAGCGCGAGCGCGGCATCTCGGTGACCTCGGCTGCGGTGGAGTTCGATCTCGGCCGCCATCACCTGACACTGCTCGACACACCGGGCCACAAGGACTTCAGCGAAGATACCTACCGCACGCTGTTCGCGGTGGACGGCGTAGTGATGGTGATCGACGCCGCCAAGGGCATCGAGTCGCAGACGCGCAAACTGTTCGAGGTCTGCAAGCTGCGGCGGCTGCCGGTGCTGACCTTCATCAACAAGCTCGACCTGCCGAGCCGCGACCCGTTCGACCTGCTCGACGAGATCGAGCGCGTGCTCGGCATCCATGCCGTGCCGATGAACTGGCCGATCGGCAGCGGCGACCGGTTCCGCGGCGTCTACGATCTGCAGCAGGGCCTGGTGCACCTTTACGACCGCAAGGAGCGCGCGCACCCGGCGCCGGTGAACGTCGGCGCGGCGACCGATCCGAAGCTCAAGGAATTGATCGGTGACGAAGCGTGGAAGCACCTGATCGACGAGACGTCGCTCGTGACGGGCGCCGGCACCGCGTTCGATCACCAGGCGTACCTGGATTTTGCGCACACGCCGGTGTTCTTCGGCAGCGCGCTGTCGAACTTCGGGCTCGAGCCGTTCCTCTACGCGCTGACCGAGCTGGCGCCGCCGCCGAAGGCGCGCGAGAGCGACCAGGGCGTCATTGCTCCCGAGTCGCCGAACTTCAGCGCGTTCGTGTTCAAGATCCAGGCGAACATGAACAAGCGCCATCGCGATCGGGTGGCGTTCCTGCGCGTCTGTTCCGGCGTGTTCGAAAAGGACATGGTGATCACCAACGCGCGCGAGGGTCACGAGATCCGCGCGTCGCGGCCGTACCGTTTCTTCGGCGGCAAGCGGGAAACCATCGACAAGGCGTTTCCTGGCGACGTGGTCGGCCTCGTCAATCCGGGCCAGTTCGGCATCGGCGACACGCTCTACGCGGGCCTGCCGCTGCAGTACCCGCCGATCCCGCGTTTTCCGGCCGAGCACTTCGGGGTGGCGCGCCTGCGCGACGTCCGCTTCAAGCAGTTCGACGAGGCGATCCGGCAGCTCGAAGAAGAAGGCTTGATGCAGGTGCTGTTTCCAACGCTGGGCCGGCGCGAGCCGATTCTCGGCACCGTGGGTCCGCTGCAGCTCGAGGTCCTCGCCGTGCGGCTGAAGGACGAATACAACGTCGAAGCTGACGTCGAGAGTCTGCCCTATACGGCAGCCCGGTGGCTGGCTGGACCGGCCGACAAGATTGCCGCGCTCTCAGGTTCCACCTCCGGCACGCGCAGCGTCACCGATCGGCATGGCAGGCCAGTGATGTTGTTCGAGTCGGAATGGGCGCTCGAGTACGTCAAGCGGACGCACCCGGACGTCCAGCTCCTGGCCGTGCACTCGGACTGAGGGAGAGCGCAACAATCATGATGGGTGCCGATCCGAAAGCCACCAGCCGGCGGTTCGTGCACCGCTATCTCGATCCGGGAGAACGCCTCGGGGAGATCCTGTTCGGCCTGATCATGGTGCTCACCTTCACCTCCACGGCGCGGGCCACGATGGGCGAGACCAGCGCGCGTGATCTCCTGGTGGCGGCGCTTGGCTGCAACATCGCGTGGGGCGTGATCGACGGCGGGATGTACATCATGAGCGCGATGCTCGATCGCGCCCAGGAAGCACGCAAGCGGGCGGCCGCGGCCGGCGTGGCCCTGGAGCGTACCCGGCTGGAGCGCGACGACCTCAAGGGCGCGCTGGCGTGCGGCTGGCTGGTGATCGCGGCGACCTTCCCCTTGTCGGTGCCGTTCATGTTCGTTGACGATCCCTATCTCGCCATACGGCTGTCGAACACGTTGCTCGTGGTGATGCTGTTCCTGGTCGGTTACCAGTGGGGCGGCTACGCCAATGTCAACAAGTGGTCGGCGGGGCTGGTCTTCACCATCGTCGGACTGATCCTGGTCGCCATCGCGATTGCGCTCGGCGGCTGACCGGCACGCGCGTCACTCTCGCGGTAGCGCGTCGGGTATGGTACGAAAAGCGTGCACGGATGCGGCATCGAGGCCGGCGCGGGTCAGGGCGTCGCGAACGCGTCCGTGCGGCCCGGCGAACCTCAGTTCGATGCCCTGCGCGGCCAGCGCGTGCTGCAGTTCGATCAGCATGTCGGCGCCGGCAAGGTCGACGGCCGGCACCGTTCCCAGGAAGAGAATCGCCAGCGTCACTCGCTCGCCGCGCGCGCCGCGCTCGGCGATCAACTCCAGGAACCGATCCCGGGCGTGCTCGGCGTTGAAGTAGAGCAGGCCCCCGTCGATTCTCGCGACGATCACGCCGGGCACGCGTGTGCGCTCCTGATCGGCAACGATCGAGGCAAAGTGGTCGGTGTCTTTCACGCGCCCGAGTTCCGCGATGTTGGGCTGCGAGGCGCGCCGCAGCAAGAGCAGCAAGGACAGCACCACGCCGACCAGGACACCGCGCAGGATGCCTTGCCCGAGGACGCCCGCAAAGGCCACGGCGGCGATCGCAAACTCGGCGCGGCTGAATCGCCACAAGCGAACGAGCGCGGCGGGACTGATCAGGCCGGTGACGGCGGCGAGGACGATCGCCGCGAGCACGGGTTGCGGCAGATCACGCAGCAGGCCCGAGAAGGCGACCGTGATTGTCAGCAGGATGAGGGCGGCGATGAATCCTGATACTGGCGTGCGCGCACCGGCCGACTCGTTGACGAGCGACTGCGACATGCCGCCGCTGATCGGAAAGCCGCGTCCCAGTCCGGCCAGCAGGTTGGCGGCGCCCAGCGCCAGCAATTCGCGGTTCGGATCGAAGCGATAGCCGTGCTTCAAGGCGAACATCCGGCCGATCGCAGCGGACTCGACGGCGCCGAGTAAGAAGCAGGCCATGGCGACGGGGAGCAGCGTGTCGAGGTCAGTGAGCGTGAGCGCCGGGAGGGCAAGGGGCGGCAATCCCTGCGGCACGGTGCCGAGCACGCGGACCCCCTGGGCTTGCAGATCGAAGAAGGAGGTGGCGGCAATGCCGAGGCCGACAACGACGAGGGCCACCGGCCTGCCGGGCAGAAAAATCTTCCCGAGCACCAGCACCACCAGTGCGATCACACCAAGGAGGAGCGACACCGGGTGCGTCTCATGGAGGTGAGCCACGATCTCGGCGAGGCGCGTCCAGAACCCGCCATGGCCGCCGGGAAATCCAAAGAGTTTCGGAATCTGGGTGCTCGCGAGCACGAACGCGATGCCGCATTTGAATCCGATCAGCACGGTCTCGGAAACGAAGTTCACCACCATGCCGGCGCGCGCCGCCCACGCCGCCATGCCCAGCACGCCGACGAGTACCGCGGTGCCCATGCTGAAGGCGACGTGCCGCGCGGGATCCCCCCCGGAGAGGTCGCCGATCGACGTGCCGACGAGGAGCGAAATGGCGGAGGTCGCGGCGATGGCGGTATGGCGCGAACTGCAAAACACCCAGAACACCAGCCCGCCGAACAGGCACGCGTAGAGGCCGGCCTCGGGCGGCAGCCCCGCCAGCGACGCGTCAGCGATCGCCGACGGCAGCAGGTAGGCGGCGAGCGTAATGCCGGCGACGACGTCCGGCCTGATCTTCTTCAGGTCGTCGAGAAACTCTGCCGCGTTGC
>JALDXK010000603.1:0-4103 GCA_032155105.1 Acidobacteriota bacterium | reverse complement strand
CGTGAAGCCGAGCCGCGCCACCGCGCCGCCGACGTCGCGGGCCATCGCGTAGTAGCGGTGATGCTCGTCGAATCGCGCCGACCCGAACACGGTGACGCACGGCCCGACGAAATGGAGCGCGCGGAACCCGCGCACGAAGTCGCGCCCCGCCCGCAACAACAGCAGCAGTTCGCGAACGCGTGAATGAGGGCCTTCGAGGAGTACGCGATCGGGTTCTGACGAAGAGGAGGACATAGAGGAATGGTGTTAGTCTACCCTCATGATCCGAGAGGCAGGTCTCATCCTTGCCGTGGTGCTCCTGTTGCCCGCGTCGGCGGCAGCGCAGCCCGCGGCCGCCCCCGCCGCTCAGCCGGCGGCAACAACGACCGGCACCGTCATCGACGTGTCCGGGGCCGTGATCCCTGGCGCCGAAGTCGTCGTGACCTCGACCGACGGCCGCAGCAGCACCGTGCGTACCAACGCCGACGGCACCTTCGATGCCGGCACGCTGGCCTCACGCATTCGCGTCAGCTCGCAGGGTTTCGAGACGAAAGACGTGGCGATCTCCGGCCGAGACCCGGTGCAGGTCGTGCTGCGTCCCGTGAACTTTGCCGACTCGGTCGTGGTCACGGCCACGCGCGGCGCCGAACGCCTGCCGAGCGCGGCGAGCTCCACGGTGCTCACCTCCGGTGAGCTGAGCAACATGGCGGCTGGCGCGCTGGACGATGCGCTGCGGTCCACGCCGGGCTTCACACTGTTCCGCCGCTCATCGTCGCGCGTCGCGAATCCCACGACGCAGGGCGTCACGTTGCGCGGCGTGTCGGGCTCGGGCGCGAGCCGCACGCTGGTGCTGGCCGATGGCGTGCCGCTGAACGATCCGTTTGGCAGCTGGGTGTACTGGAATCGCATTCCGCTGGCCGCCGTCGATCGCGTCGAGGTGGTGCGTGGCGCCACCGGCGACTTGTACGGCGCGGGCTCGATGGGAGGCGTCGTGCAGCTTCTGACGGTGCAGCCAACGCGGACGCGGGCGCGCTTCACGATCGATGGCGGCTCGCACGACACGTTCCGCGGCTCGTTGTTCGGAGGCGCGGAGAAGAACGGCTGGAACGCGACCGGGGCGTATGAGGGCGTGAGCACCGACGGCGTCTACGTGGTCGGCTCCGAAGTGCGCGGGCCCATCGATACGCCTGCCGACAGCGACTACAACACCGGCTTCTTTTCAGCCGGGCGCCGCCAGGCCAACTGGCACGCGTCGGTGCGCGGCGCGGCCTACTCCGAAGATCGCGGCAACGGCACGCCCGTGCAGGTGAACAGCACCGACTGGCAGCAGCTGTCGTTCGAGGCCGGCGGCTTTCTCGGCGGCGGCGTGCTCGAATTCCACGCGGTGGGCAGCTCGCAGGATTATTACCAGACGTTTTCCGCGGTCGCGGCGGTGGCGGGCGTCCCTCGCTCGGGTGAGCGGTTGACGTTCGAGCAGTTCATCGATACGTCGCATCGCGCGTTCAACGGCCAGTGGTCGCGGCTCTTCGGCCGCGTCACGGTGATCGCCGGGGGGGATTACCGCCACACCGATGCGCACCAGGACGAGTTGCGCTACGCGCTCGTCGGCGGAGTGAATACGCCCAGCGGGCCGTTTCCCTCGGGCGGCAAGGAAGAAATCCTCGGCGGCTACGCGCGGGCCAGCATCAACGCCTCCGACGCGCTCACGGTCGAGATCGGCGCGCGCGCCGACGGATGGACCTCGACGCCGGAGGATGCAGCGTTGCCGAAGAAGGACGTCACCTACCTGAGCCCGCGTGGCGCCGTGATGTTCCGCAGCGGCCGCTTCCAGCTACAGGCGGCGGGCTACTACGCCAACCGCACGCCGAGCCTGAACGAGTTGCACCGCCGCTTCGCGGTGGGCACGCAGCTCACGCTCGCCAACCCGCTGCTCGAGCCCGAAACGCTGAGCGGCGTCGAAGGCGGCGTGCTGACGCAGTTCAATCGCGCGTCGGTGCGCGCCACCGCGTTCTTCAACAACCTCGAAGGGGCGATCGCGAACGTCACGTTGTCGCAAACCGGGAACCAGATTGTTCGCCAGCGCCAGAACTCCGACACCATTCGCGCCACCGGCATCGAGATGGAAGTCGACTCGCGGTTGTCGGCGCAGCTCAGCCTGTCGGGCCAGCTGGTGTTCACCTCGAGCCACTTCCGCGGCTCGGTCGCAACCCCGGCGCTCGAAGGTAACACCGTGCCGCAGGTGCCCACCTGGCAGGGTGGTCTCACCATGACGTGGGCGGATCCGGACTGGTTCACCGCCGCCACGCAAATTCGCTTCAGCGGCGAGCAGTTCGACGACGACCTCAACACGGCGGCGTTCGTGCTGGAGGAATACGCGGTGTGGGACGCCACGCTGAGCCGCCAGATCATCCGCGGCGTGAACGGGTTTCTCGCCGTCGAGAACATCACCGACGTGGAATACGACACGGCGCGCACGCCGATCCGCTCGGTCGGCTGGCCGCGCACGTTCCGCGTCGGCGCACGAATCACCTGGCAATAGCCCACGTACGTCAACCGCGGAGGTCACGGAGCACACGGAGACAATTTTTCAACACCAAAGCTGCTTACCAGAACTGGCGTTTAGAAAAGAATTTCTCCGTGGGCTCGGTGTTCTCCGTGGTTCGCGTACGTGGACATCCTACAATCGCAGTGATGGCGGGCGGCATCATCCTGTTCGACGGCACCTGCGCGTTCTGCGAACGTTCGGTCCGTTTCATCGCCACGCGCGACAATGGCTACTTCCGATTCGGCGCGTCGCAAAAGGCCGAGGGGCAGGCGTTGCTGGCCAGGCACGGCACCAGCCGCGACGCGGCGCGCAGCATCGTCCTGGTCGAGGACGGCGAAATTGCCTTGCGGTCGACGGCGGTCCTCAAGATCGCGCAACGCCTATCGGCGCCCTGGCGATGGGCCGGCGTGCTGTTATGGGTGCCGCTGCCTCTCCGCGACGCCGTCTACCGGGTGATTGCCGCGGTCCGGCATCGCCTCGCCGGCCCGAGCAACGCATGCGAGATTCCCCCGCCCGAAATCCGCGCCCGGCTGATCTGAGCAGGCAATCAGCAATCAGCAGTCAGCAATCACCAATCAGCAATCACCAATCAGCAATCATGATCAAGACTCGCAGCGTATGGTCGGCCCCACGCAAGGACGATGGGTTGCGGATTCTCGTCACGCGTTTTCGCGGGCGCGGGCTCCCCACCTCCCGCTACGACGTATGGATGCCCTCGCTCGGGCCGAGTGAACGGTTGTTGAAGGCGGTGCTCGCGCGCGACATCGACTGGAAGACCTTCCGCAGGCATTACCGTGAAGAACTGTTCCTCGATGGGCCGATCGACGATCGCAGCGAAACGATCAAGAACCACGGACAGAAGTCGACGCTCCGCTTGATCAAGGCGATCGGCGGCACACAGAATGTGACGCTGATGTGCCATTGCGACGAAGACGCCACCGAGTGCCATCGACTTTTGCTCGCGAAGGAAATCGAGAAGGTGTAGCTACGCTACGGGATCGGGATCCGGGATCCGGATTGCCGATCGCTGACTGCTGATTGCTGATTGCTGACTGCCGATTGCTGATTGCTGAACTCTCAGGGCAGGACGCGCACGCCAATGACGGATCGATCGGGAGCACCAGACGTCCACGCGACAACGACGCCCGCTGGTGTGGCCGCGAGCACCGGATACGACGACGAGCCGTCGCTCAGCAGTTCGATTGCGCCGAAGCCAGTTTCGCCCTCGCGGTTATTCGTCACGCGCCGCAGCGCGGCCTGGCGCACGCCATTGCGGACCTCGTCCCAGGCAATCACCGCGCGCCCCGCCGCATCGATCGCGATGTGCGGATGCGACGGCTTCGGGCCGCCGAGCGTGGGGACGCGAACCGGGGGCGTAAATATCTTGCCGTCCCGGCTCGTCGCGTAGTGCAGCGCGCCTTCCGTGCCGTTGAGCACGGTGGGCCACACGAGGTGAACGGTGCCGCCAGCGTCGACGGCCATCGCGGGCCCATCATCCGGACAGCCGTTGATCGCCCACTTGTCCTCGTGCACGCGGACGAGCGGGCTAAACGTTTTGCCCCCGTCGCGCGACGTGGTG
>JALDXK010000602.1:0-4117 GCA_032155105.1 Acidobacteriota bacterium | reverse complement strand
TGGCCAGGCCCTCGTTCTGCGCGCGCACGATCGTGCGGGCGAGGTCGAGGTCGTCGGCATACCACCAGAAGTTGTTGATGGTGAGTGCCTGGACGTCCACACCCTGCTGGTCCATGATTTTCAGGCGTTCGGGCCCAAGCAGGTTATTGCCCGCTCCCCCACCCATCTTCTCGAGCGGCGTGCCATTGGTGATGTGCTGCACGGGCACGACGCAGTGCGCGTGACCGTCGATCACGCGAATGCGGCGTCCGCCTATCGTCACGTGCCGGCGCGCCGGCGAGGATTGCCATGCATCAACGCCGCGGGTGAACACGTAGCCACCCGCCGTCGCTCCAACCATCGCGTGCACAAACTCGCGTCGATTCTTCATTGCGGTCTCCGCTCATTGCCGCTCGAGGGTCAGCCGGCGCGTGAGGTTGCCACCTTCAGCGCGAATGGAATTCGGCGCCGGGCCGAAGAACATCCTGCTCTTCTCGATCCGGAAGAATCGCTTCTGCTGGGTACCGACGTAATCCGGCCGCCATGCGGCGTCGACTTTTAACGTGACGCTGCCTTCCTTGTCGTCGACGGTGCAGGCGCCCGAGTACGCGATGTAGGTGCTCAGCAACGCGTTGCGCATCTGCTCGCCAACTGGCGGCGCGGCAGCGGAGAAACTCGGGACGTCGCCGGACATGATCTGCACGTAACACCAGCCGCGATCGACGACGATCGATCCGATCGGGGTGCGTCCCCACGGATGGCGCGCGACCGTGCCGTCGGCGCGGAGATCTTCGGCGGCCAGCAGCTTCCAGCGGCCATCGATGGTCTGCGCTGCCGCCGGCGCGGCGAGGGCGAGCAGTCCGAGCAGCGCGACGCATCTCACGGCGTGCCCTTCTTCTTCTGGGCCGCGGCCATCGCCACGCCGATGGCGACCCCGATGCCCACGCCGAGTGCGATGTTCCCCATCGCCACGCCGAGCCCGGCGCCGACGCCAATGCCGATCGCAATGAATTTGCCCATCGTTACTCCTGCGGCGTGCCGCTCATGCACTTCTTCAGTTCCGGCGCGCGATCCGGCTCCTTCTGGAATTTCTCCAGCGGCACCAGTTGTGGCTGCTGGCTGCGCACGCGAATGGCGCGGTCACGAATCTCGAGCGCCGCGGTCACGTCGCCGCCGCTTGGGCAGCAGTTCGCATCGCCCGCGACCCACACCGAACTCTGTCCGCGCATCGTCTTCAGGTCCGCGCGGCGGCCCTTCCAGATCGCGTAACACGGTGGCAGCGTGATTTCCGACACCCACTTGTTCGCGTCGATCTGCGCCCAGCGGCCGCCCGTCCACTGCAGCACCACGTCGTTGTTGAAGGCGCCGGTGCCCGGCACGTCGATGCGAATCGCGATCACCGGTCCCGCATCGGTCGAATGGAACTCCGCGGCGCCGCCGCCCAGGATGCCTTCCTGGAAGCTGACCTCCAGGAGCGGCCGCAACGGATCGCTGGAGGCGGCAACGCCATCGAGAATCACCGTCCGCGTCTGCCGCTCCGGTAGCGAATCCGGTTGCCGCATAGTGAGGTAGTAGATCTCGCGACCGTCCACGGTCCCCAGACGGCCGAAACTGCACAGGTTCGCGACGTTCTGACAACGATTCAACAGCACACCCGCGGCCTGCGCGTGCTTCACCGGCGCGATCACGATCTGCAGTTCGTCATCAGCTGTCACCGGCAGTAAGTCAACGTGCGCCGCGGTCTCTGACTGCGCTTGCGGCTCTGACTTTGGCGGTGGCTCTGGCTGTGCGCAGGATGTCGTGCCGCCGGCGATCAGGCAGACACCCAGGAGGCACGCGGCACGGATCATCGGTTGCTCCCTTGCGTAGGAGGAATCGCGATAGCCTACCACCCTTGCAGAGAACAGCGCGTCAGGGCGCGCTGAGAGTTACAATGCCCGGCGGAGGTCTCCATGGCCGGCTCAGTATCCCGTCGCGACTTCGGTCGACTTTTCGCCATCGGCGGTTCCGCGGCGCTGTTCGCGGATCCGGTGTGGGCCCGCGAATACGGCCAGGCCAACAGCGCGTCTCCCGCGATTGGCGGCACCGGCGAGGCTTTCTGGAAATCGGTGCGCGCGCAGTTCGTGATGCCGCCCGACCTCGGCGTGCTCAACGCCGCCAACCTGTGCCCGGCGTCGCGCCCGGTGCTCGAGGCGCTGCGCCGCGAAACGGACAGCGTCGACAAGGATCCGTCGGCGCAGAACCGCGCGCGACTGAGCGGTGAGAAGGAGAACACCCGCAAGGCCCTCGCCGCGTTCCTGCGCGTGACGCCGGAAGAAATCGTCATCACCCGCAACACCAGCGAAGCCAACAACATGGTGTCGAGCGGTCTCGACCTCAAGGCCGGCGACGAGATCATCGTCTTTCAGGACAACCACCCGAGCAACCTGACGGCGTGGAACGAGAAGGCGAAGCGCTTCGGCTTCACCGTGATCACGATCCCGCAGAAGAACCCGCATCCCGGCATGGAGCACTACCTCGATGCCTACAAGAAGGCCATCACGCCACGGACCAAGGTGCTGAGCTTCACGCATCTGTCAAGCTCGGTGGGTGATCTGTTCCCAGCGAAAGAGCTCTGCGCGCTGGCGCGCGAACACGGCGTGATGTCGCTCGTCGACGGCGCGCAGTCGTTCGGTCTGCTCGACGTGAACATCGCCGACATCGCACCCGATTTCTACACCGGCAGCGCGCACAAGTGGCCGTGCGGCGCGCGTGAATGCGGCGTGCTCTACATCAACACCCGCGTGCACAAGCAGATCTGGCCGTCGATCTACAGCGCCTATCCGGGCGCCGTCGGCATCTCGCGCACGTTCGAGAGCTTCGGACAACGTGACGAAGCGACGATGATCGCGTTTCGGACCGCACTGGAGTTCCAGGCCAAGGTTGGCCGCGAGGCGATCGAGAAGCGCTCGCGGGCGCTGACGAAGCAGCTGATTGCCGGGTTGGCGAAGCTACCCGAGGTGAAAGTGTGGACCTCGCCGAATCCGTCGTTGAACGGCGCGGTGGTGTCGTTCCTGCCCGGCTCGCTCAACCCGCAGAAGCTCGGCCAGTTGCTGTACGAGAAGGACAAGATCGGCACCGCTGGACGCGGCGGCGGTGATCGTGGCGGCCTCCGCGCCTCGCCGCATTTCTACAACACGCCTGAGGAAATCGATCGCCTCGTCAGTGCTGTTGGGCGTTACCTGACATCCGGCGTCTAAAAGGCGAACACGACTCCGGCCGTCAGGTCGGCCTGGAACACCGGGTTGCCGTTGAACACGAACACGCACCCGCCGCTGCATACACCGGCGCCGCCGACACCGATGATCGTCATGTAGACGCGCCCATCGAGCCGCACGCCGAGGTGGCGCGTCGCGAAGAACTTGCCGCCCGCGCCGAGGCCGACGGTGAACCGAAACTCGGTGTCACCCGCCGCCGCATAACGCGTCAGCCCAACCAGCCCGCTGATGAACGCGCGCGAGTCGCCGGGCTCCAGCGTGCGAGCATCGAGGTCCTGCGACACGCCGACCATCAGGTGATCGACCTCGACGTGCGCCGTCAGCGGTGGTGAAAAAAATGTCGGCTGGATCTGGACGCGCGCCTGCTCGCGGCTGAACAGCACCTCGAACTTGAAACCCTCCGCCGGCGGTCCCATCACGAAGTTCGCTATCACCCCGAAGCTCACCCCGCCGTCATCATCGACCACCGGCGCGCCGCCGACATCTGACACACCCCAGCCAAACCGGTACCCGCCGAACGGCGTGAGCTCGACGGACTGCGCGCCGGCACTCGACGCGGCGAACAGCGCGACCGCGGCTAGCGCGGCAATTCGAGCACGTGCGAACGGGCGGCGAATAAAAAGCAACAACGAGGATATTTTCTCCTTGTTTCACAAAATCACCCGCACAATCCACGCGGCCTTTGCGTAAAATTACCGCGCAACCCTAACCGGAGCCCCCCAAATTCATGACCCGTATCCCAACAGTTTTCCGATACTTCTCTGCCGCAACGTGTGCAGCGGTGACCGCGCTTGGCGCCGCGAGCCTTAGCGCCGAACAGCAGCCATCACCCCGCATCGACGCCATGTGCGTGGCGCGCAACGGCGGCGTGCGGTTCGTCG
>JALDXK010000601.1:0-4119 GCA_032155105.1 Acidobacteriota bacterium | reverse complement strand
CGCGAGGACCTGCCGGCCGACACGCTCGAGAAGGAGCGCGAGATCTACCGCGCGCAGTTCGCGGGCCAGAACAAGCCGGCGAACGTGATCGACAAGATCGTCGAGGGCAAGCTGGAAAGCTACTACGCGCAGGTCTGCCTGATGGATCAGCCGTCGGTGCGCGACCCCAACGTGACGATCAAGCAGATGGTGGCGGCAGCCACCGCCAAGACCGGCGAAAACATCACGATCAGCCGGTTCGTGCGCTTCAAGCTCGGCGATCAATAAATACGGTTACAAGGTTACACGGTTACACGGTTACAGGGTTCTTTGGGAGAGAACCCCTGTAACTCTTGTAACCTTGTAACTTTTGTAACCTATATAATCTGGTTTTGTGCCTGACGCTTCCCCGGCAAGTCCTCATTACAAACGCATCCTCTTGAAGCTGTCGGGCGAAGCCCTGATGGGCGATCAGCCCTACGGGATCGATCCGGCCGTCGCCACGCGCATCGCCCAGGACGTGGCCGAGATCCAGTCGCTCGGCGTGCAGACCGGCGTCGTGATCGGCGGCGGCAACATCTTCCGCGGGCTCGCGGCCAGCGCGCGCGGCATGGATCGCTCGACCGGCGATTACATGGGCATGCTCGCCACCGTCATCAACGCCCTCGCGCTGCAGGATGCGCTCGAGCACAACGGCGTGCCGACCCGCGTCCTGACCGCCATCGAAATGCGGCAGGTCGCCGAGCCGTTCATCCGCCGCCGCGCCGTGCGCCACCTCGAAAAGGGCCGCGTGGTGGTGTTCGCCGCCGGCACCGGCAATCCCTACTTCACCACCGACACCGCCGCGGCGCTCCGCGCCATGGAGATGAGGGCGGAAGTCATCCTCAAGGGCACCAAGGTGGACGGGATCTACGACGCCGATCCGGTGCAGCATCCCGAGGCCACGCGCTACGACCGCATCTCGTACCTGCAGGTCCTCCAGCAGCGCCTGCAGGTGATGGACGCCACGGCGATCTCGCTGTGCATGGACAACAAGCTGCCGATCCTCGTCTTCAATCTCAAGACGCCAGGAAACATCCGGCGCGTCGTCATGGGTGAAGCGGTCGGAACGATGGTCACTGCTTAGGAGCTGGTGTGATGGACGTCAACGACCTCAAGGCCCTGTACGCCGAAATCAAGAAGCGCATGGACGGCCAGATCGAGTTCGTCCGCAAAGAACTGGCGGGCGTGCGCACCGGTCGCGCCTCGACCGACATGCTGACCGGCGTCGTGGTCGAGGCCTACGGCTCCAAGATGCCGCTCAACCAGGTGGCGAGCCTGTCGATTCCCGAGCCGGCGCTGATCGTGGCGCAGCCGTTCGACCCCTCGCTGATGGCGGCGCTCGAGCGCGCCGTGCGCCTCTCGGACCTCGGCCTCAACCCGGCGAGCGACGGCAAGGTGCTGCGCATCCCGATCCCGTCGCTCACCGATGAACGGCGCAAGGAGCTATCGCGGCACGTGCACAAGATGGCCGAGGAAGGCCGCAACCACGTGCGCGTGGTGCGCCGCGAGGCGAACGACAAGCTCAAGAAGCTGCTCAAGGATCACCAGATCTCGGAAGACGACGAGAAGCGGGCGCTGGACGAGGTACAGAAGACCACCGACGCGCACATCAAGATGATCGACGAGCTCCAGAAGAAGAAAGACCAGGAGCTTCTCGGAAAGTGAGATCTCAGATTTCAGATTTCAGAAGTTACTTCACACACCTCGAATGCAGTACCGGCTGCGGCGCCGGCCCCTTCGATCCGCGCCACGTCCATTTCCTGTGCCCCTCCTGCAGCCTGCCGCTACTTGCCCGCTACGATCTGCAGGCGGCGCGCGCGTGGAAGAAGGAGTCGCTCGCCGACCGCGAGCCGAACATGTGGCGGTACCGGGAGATGATGCCGCTCGTGGCCGGCGACGAGCCCGTCACCCTGGGCGAAGGCTTCACGCCGCTCGTGCATGCCAGGCGCATCGGTGCGTCGCTCGGCCTCGATCGCCTCCTGATCAAGGACGAATCCCTCAACCCGACCCAGACATTCAAGGCCCGCGGGCTGTCGGCGGCGATTTCGCGCGCCAAGTCGCTGAACGCCGACACCGTGTTCCTGCCGACCGCCGGCACCGCCGGCAACGCGGCCGCCGCATATGCCGCCGCGGCGGGAATGAAGTGCGAAGTCTTCATCCCGAGGGACGCCAAGCAAACCTTCGTCGACGAGTGCCGCCTCTACGGCGCCAACGTGACGCTGGTTGACGGCCTCATCACCGATGCCGGCAGGGTCGCCACGGAAACGGCCAAGCCGCGCGGCTGGTACGAGGTCTCCACGTTTCGTGAGCCCGGCCGCTGCGAAGGCAAGAAGACCATGGGCTACGAACTCGCCGAGCAACTGAACTGGACGCTGCCCGACTGGATCATCTATCCCACTGGCGGCGGCACCGGCATGGTCGGCATGTGGAAAGCTTTCGCTGAGCTCGAAGCCATCGGGTGGCTGCCGTCGGGCCACAAGCGGCCGAAGATGGTGACGGTGCAGACCGACGGCTGCGCGCCAATCGTGCGCGCGCTCGACCAGGGCCTCGAGAAGGCCGGCACGTGGGAGAACGCCCACACCATTGCCGACGGCCTGCGCGTGCCGCGCGCCATCGCCGATTTCCTGATCCTCCGCACCATTCGCGAGAGCGGCGGCACCGCGGTTGCCGTCAGCGACGAGCAGATGGTGGATGACATGAAGGTACTCGGCCGCGACGAGGGCATCTCGGCCGCTCCCGAAGGCGCGGCGTCGCTGAGCGGGGTGCGTCGGCTCGTGGCGGACGGGACGATCAAGAAGCACGAGACCGTCGTGCTGTTCAATACCGGCGGCGCGTTGAAGTATTTGGACGTACTCAGATAGTAGCCAGATGCCTACTCTCTAGTCCCCAAGCGATACACCAAGCGCGCGTGCGGTCTTCAGCAGATCCGAATCGAGGGGCACCGTCTTGGTGCGGCCGACGACGTCGGCCAGTGGGATCGGGACAATGTCCGGCGGGTTGTTCGCCACCATCTTGCCGAACACGCCGCGGCGAATCAGCTCAACCGCCGCGCCGCCAAACCGCGTCGCGAGCACGCGATCGAACGCGGTGGGACCGCCGCCGCGCTGCAAGTGTCCCAGCACCACGCATCGTGATTCACGGCCCGTCAGTTCCTCCAGTTGCTCCGCCACGAGGATGCCGACGCCGCCGAGACGCTCGACGTATCCGGCGCGTGCCTCCGTGCGAATCGTGTGGGTACCGCCGATGGGCATGGCCCCTTCCGCCACCACCACGATGCTGAACTTCGCACCGAACGATTCGCGCCGGCGGATCGCTTCCGCGACCTTCTGGACGTCGTAGGGAATCTCGGGCAGCAGGATGACGTCGGCGCCGCCGGCGATGCCGGCCTGCAAGGCGATCCATCCCGCGTAGCGGCCCATCACCTCGACCACCATGATGCGCTTGTGCGCTTCTGCGGTGGTGTGCAGCCGATCGATCGCGTCGGCGGCGAAGGCCACCGCGGTGTCGAAACCGAAACAGCTCGTCGTGCCGACGATGTCGTTGTCGATGGTCTTCGGCACGCCGACGACCGGGATGCCTTTCAGGTGGAACTGGTGCGCGATGCTGAGTGAGCCATCACCGCCGATGACGACGAGCGCCTGCAACCCCATCCTGTGAAAGGTGTCGACCACCCGATCCGAGTAGTCCACCTTCCCTTCCGGAGTGTCGACCGGATACTCAAAGGGGTTGCCGTGGTTGGTGGTGCCGAGGATGGTCCCGCCGAGCCGGAGGATGCCGGTGACGTGCGCCGGTGTGAGCACGCGCGACCGGGACGGGTCGAGAAGGCCATCGAAGCTGTCTTCGAGCCCAACGACTTCGATACCGGCGTTACAAGCGGACTTGACGACGGCGCGGATGACGGCGTTGAGGCCGGGTGCATCACCGCCGCCGGTGAGCACGCCAATACGCTTGATGACAGGCACTGTTGTAACGACTATAAAGGAAAAGCACGACAGTTCTAATTCGGCTGTAACTTTGATACAGTAAATAGGTTATCGTTTCGACGGGCGGCTAGCTCAGCTGGGAGAGCGCAGCGTTCGCAACGCTGAGGTCGGGAGT
>JALDXK010000600.1:0-4133 GCA_032155105.1 Acidobacteriota bacterium | reverse complement strand
CCCGACCAGCGGTGTCGCCACCGGCTTCCACCCGGCGTCGCACCACGGCGATCGCGAGGACCGCGTCCTCGAGTTCGCCAAGATCAACAAGTACCACGTCGGCACGCTGCCGTACTTCCTCGAGAAGCTGAAGAACACGCCGGATGGCGACGGCAACCTGCTCGACAACACGCTGGTGATCTACGGCTCGCCGATGGGCGATTCGAACATCCACAACCACAAGCGCTGCCCGTTGTTCTTCCTTGGCAAGGCCGGCGGCGCGCTCAAGGGCGGGCTGCACATCAAGGCCGCCGACGGCACGCCGATGGCCAACGCGCTGGTGGCGTCGTTGCACGCGATTGGCATGGACACGCCCTCGATGGGCGACAGCTCGGGCACGCTCGACCTCAACGCCGTGCAGACGACCACGGTCGTCGCGGAGGCCTAACCCATGTCGACGCGCAGACTCCTCGGCGGCGTCACGATCGCGGTGATGCTGAGCGTTTCGATGATGACCGTCCACCTTCGCGCCGCGGACCTCCTGGCCGGCGCTCCGGCGGGACAGGCTCAGGGCGCAACGATCGCGGAGGCGGCCATGAACGGCGACACGGAAGGGGTGCGTGCGCTGCTCAAGAAGGGCGCCGACGTCAACGAAGCCCAGGGCGACGGCACCACCGCCCTGCATTGGGCGGCGATGAAAGGCAACGCCGAACTGGCACAGATGCTGATTTACGCCGGCGCGAATCACCGCGCGACGACCCGCCTGGGCGCCTATACGCCGCTCTACCTGGCGGCAAAGGGCGGACATGCGGCGGTCGTGGCGGCGTTACTGGCTGCCGGAGCCGACCCGAAGGCCGTGACGAGCAATGGCGCCACGCCGTTGATGATTGCCGCGGCCGGCGGCGACACCAGGACCATCACGTCGCTGGTCGAGAACGGCGCCGACATCAACGCCAAGGACGGCGCGAAGGGCGAAACCCCGCTGATGTTCGCGGCGGCCTTCAATCGCGTCGACGCAGTGAAGCTCCTGCTCGAACGCGGCGCCGATCACAAGGCGACCACCACGGTGGTGGACCTGTTTGCATTGACCGCACCTGAAGAAGACGCGATGGCCCGCCAGCGCGGCGGCGCGCAGCCGGCCCGTGTCGATGTGGCCGGCGCCACGCGCGGGTACCGCTACAACGAGCTGATCAGCTCGCAGGGCGGCATGACGGCGCTGCACTTCGCATCTCGCCAGGGTTTCGGCGACGTGGTGAAAGCCCTCGTCGAGGGCGGCGTCGATCTCAACCAGCTGAATGCCGGTGACGAGACCAGCCCGCTGCTGATCGCGATCATCAACGGCCACTTTGATCTCGCGAAGTACCTGATCGAGAAGGGCGCCGATCCGAAGCTGGCCGCGTTCAACGGTGTGACGCCGCTTTTCGCGGTGCTCAACATCCAATGGGCGCCGAAGTCGCTGTATCCCAGTCCCAAGGCCTACCAGCAACAGACCACCACGTATCTCGAGCTGATGCAGCTGATTCTCGACAAGGGCGCCGACGTGAATGCGCGTCTTCAGCGCAAGGTCTGGTATCAGGCGTTCAACTCCGACTTCGCGGGTGTGGACGAAGTGGGCGCCACGCCCTTCTGGCGCGCCGCCTATGCCAACGACGTGGCGGCGATGAAGCTGCTCGTCTCGCACGGCGCCGATCCGAACGTCCCGACGATGAAGCCCGCGGGCCGTCCGTTTACCGGTGAAGGGATTCGCCAGATCCAGGACACGTCGGGCGTGCCGCCGATTCCGTACGGCGGTCCCGGCGTGCTGCCGCTGCACGCGGCCACCGGTGTGGGCTACGGGGAAGGCTTTGCCGCCAACTCGCACCGTTACGCGCCCACCGGATTCCTGCCGGCGATCAGGTACCTCGTCGAGGAGCTCGGCGCCGACGTCAACGCCGCCGATCACGAAGGCAACACGCCCGCGCACCTCTGCGCGTCGCGCGGCGACAACGAGTGCATCAACTTCCTCGTCTCGAAGGGCGCCGACGTGACGCGCGTCAATCGCGAGGGCAACACCACGGTCGACATGGCCAACGGCCCCGTGCAGCGCACGCAGCCGTATCCGGAAACGATCAAGCTGCTCGAAAGCCTGGGCGCGAAGAACAACCATCGATGCGTGACATGCTGAAGAACCTCGTACGGGGCGCCATCCCCACCGCCGCGCTGGTCGCGGTCTCGGTCACCGTGGCCGCCCAGAATGCGCGGCCCACTGGGCCGCGCCTCAAGGTCCGTCGCCACAAGCGTCCGTGTCACATGCGCCTGCGGTGACGACGATGCTGCCCGCGGAGCAAACGGCGCTCGTCAAGCAGTACTGTGCCACCTGCCACAACGACCGCACCAAGGCGGGGCAGCTGTCGTTGCAGTCGTTCGACGCGGCCAAGCTCGAAGAGCACGGCGAGCTCGCCGAGAAGATGATCCGCAAGCTTCGCGCCGGCATGATGCCGCCCTCGGGCGCCCGTCGTCCTGAGCCGGCCGTCATGAACGCGTTGCTCAACACGTTTGAATCGCGCATGGACGCGCATGCGGCGCTCAACCCGAATCCGGGGTCGCGACCGTTCCAGCGTCTCAATCGCGCCGAGTATGCGGCGGCGGTGCGCGACCTGCTGAACCTCGACGTCGACGTGTCGACCTACCTGCCGCCCGACACGATCAGCCACGGTTTCGACAATGTCGCCGACGCGCAGACCTTCTCGCCGACCCTGATGGACGGCTATCTCCGCGCCGCGAGCCAGATCAGCCGGCTCGCCGTCGGCGATCGCAATGCCTCGGCAAGCTCGGCCACCTACAAGATCCCGCGCGCCGCGTCGCAGATGCGCCGTGTCGACGGCGCGCCGATGGGCACGCGCGGCGGTCACTCGGTGGTGCATGTGTTTCCGGCCGACGGCCACTACCGCCTGAAGGCGTCACTGCACTATGAGCCGCTCGGCGGCCTGGCGGGCCGCAACTCGATGACCGCGTACGACCTCAAGGAACAGGTCGAGTTCTCGGTGAACGGCGAGCGCGTCGCGATTTTCGAGCTCAACACGCGGATGAGCGAGACCGACCCGAAGAACGGCCTCGAACTGGTCACGCCGCCGGTGCACATCAAGGCCGGCCCGCAGCGCGTCACCGCCGCGTTCGTCCAGCGGCTCGACGGCCCGGTCGACGACCTGCTGATGCCGCTCGAGAACACGCTCGCCGACGTGAGCATCAGCTGGGGCGTGACGATGCTGCCGCACCTGCGCGATTTCATCGTGCAGGGCCCGATGGACGTCACCGGGGTGTCGGACACGCCGAGCCGGCTGAAGATCTTCTCGTGCCGGCCGACGGCCAAGGCCGAGGAAGAAGCGTGCGCCGCCGAGATCATCAAGAAGCTGACCACGCAGGCGTTCCGCGGCGCGCCAACCGCCGCCGACCTGCAGGACGCGATGAAGTTCTACGAACAGGGTCGCAACGGGGGCCTGCCGCGAGGTAGCTCGGCGGATGGCTCGCGAGCGGAGGCGGGGGGCTTCGAGTCGGGCGTCCGCCTGTCCGTGCAGTCGATCCTGATGAGCCCGCGCTTCCTGTTCCGTCTCGAACAGCAACCCGCCGGCATCCGCACGGCGTCGTACCGCATCGCCGACGAGGATCTCGCCTCGCGCCTGTCGTTCTTCATCTGGGGCACGGTGCCCGACGCCGATCTGATCCGTGCTGCGAGCCTCGGATCCCTGAAGACGCCGGCGGGGCTCGAGAAGCAGGTCCGCCGCATGCTCGCCGACAAGCGGTCGGAAGCGCTGTCGACGCGGTTTGCGTCGCAGTGGCTGCGCCTGCAGGACCTCGACAAGATCTTCCCGGACTACCTGCTGTATCCGCAGTACGACCACACGCTGGCGAAGGCGATGAAGCGCGAGACGGAGCTATTCTTCGACTCGATCGTCCGCGACGATCGCAACGTGAAGGACCTGCTGACCGCGGACTACACGTTCGTCAACGAGCGGCTCGCCAAGCACTACGACATCCCGAACATCACCGGCAACGCGTTCCAGCGCGTCGCGCTGCCGACGTATCGCCGCGGCCTGCTCGGCCAGGGCAGCATCCTGACGCTCACCTCGGTGGCCGACCGCACCTCGCCGGTGCAGCGCGGCAAGTGGGTGATGGAA
>JALDXK010000599.1:0-4135 GCA_032155105.1 Acidobacteriota bacterium | reverse complement strand
ACCACCCGCCTTGGGCTCTGATTTCACCAAACGCAGCGGCAATTCCGGCGTGGCGCGCCACGGGGATCGACCCCTCGACGGCGTTACGCGAATAGATCGCGCGGATCACCGAATCACGAGATCACGAGATGGGGCTTTGCCGATCGCTCCCATTGCGCGTCCCACCGCTCGGGCGGATTCTGCGCGAGCCACGCGCGTGACCTGGCGAGCGGGCCGTCGGGCGCCTGCGATTGCAGCGCCACACTGGTGAGCAGCGCCGCAAGGTCCCCCGGATCGCGGAACGTGATGCCCTCGCGTCCGCTCGTCATCACCTCGCCCAGCACGGGCGCATAGTCGTAGGTCGCCACCGGCACACCCGCGCCGCGCAGGTCGGCGAGCTTCATCGGCAGGTCGAGCCCCGACGCGGACTGGTGGAGGCACAAGCCGAGATCGGCCATGCCGATGAGCGTGGGATAGTCGGCCGGTTCGAGCCACACCGTCTTCACCGTGATCGCCGTGAAGTTGCGGCGCGCCGCGCGCTGCTCGAAGGTCGGACGCAGCGGGCCGCGCCCGGTCAGGAACACCGCGAGTGCCCCCTGCGTGCGTCCTGCCTTCACGAGCTGGCGTTCCGCGCGCTCGAGCGCCTCGAGCAGCAGATCGAAGTCCTCATCAGGCGTCCAACTGGTCGGGCACACCACGATGGGCGCGCGCGGCCCGAGCTGGTGTTCCTTCGCGAGCGTGTCCCACAACGCGGCTGCCGCCGCCGCCGATGGCGGCGCGAAGGCCTGCGAGGGACGGTCGTACATCACGGCGGGGGTGATGCGGTATTGGCGCGACAGCCAATCCGCGAACGCCTGTGACACCGTGAGGTGCCCGTCGGCGCGCTTCGCCCAGCGGCGCTCGCTGCGGGCCAGCGATCGCACCGCGCGGTGGTGATCGCCGACCTTCACGGCGGCGATCGTGTGCGAGAGGTTGTGCCAGTCGATCACGAACCGCGCGCCGCGCAGGCGCGCGGCCAGCCACGCCGTCGCCAGCGACGGCACCGCCGGCGGGTTCTGCACCAGGATCACATCCGGCTTCGGAATCCGCATCAGCGTGCTGAACAGGCGAAGGGCCTGGCCCGCGGCACGGAGCGCCGACACGAACACGAAGCGGCTGACGCCACCCTGTTCGCGTCCGGCAAAGCCGCGATCGCTCAGCCGATGGACGCGGATACTGGGATTGCCCGCGACCGCGGGAATAGGCGGCGCGCCCTCGAGCCCGATCAGGTCCACCTCGCCGCCCGCCTGGGCGAGCGACGCCGCGTGATACTGCATGCGCGGGCTCCGGCCCAGATCTCCGATTACGATAACTGCGGTTCGCATGTGACCTTGTATCTGCTACTTGGTTTCAGTGGCGCCGCGCTGGCGCTGTTCCTTACCCCGGTGATTGGACGGGGCTCGACCGTGCTTGGACTGGTAGACGCCCCTGGCGGCCGGAAGGTTCATACGCAATCCGTGTCTCGCCTCGGCGGCGTCGCGGTAGTCACCGCCGCCGCGCTCTCGGTGGTCCTCGTCAATACGTTCCTTCCCGGCCCGCGTCATCCCGCCAACTGGATCGCGATACAACCCTTCGTGGCCGGCGGCCTGCTGATCTTCCTTGTCGGCCTCATCGATGATGTGCGCGGCCTCGGACCCGCGCCGAAACTGCTCGTCGAGTTCGCGGCGGCGGCGGTCGTGATGGCGTCCGGATTGTTGATCGAACGGGTGACGATCCTGGGCATGACGTGGTCGCTCGGGTGGCTGGCCTTCCCCGTCACCGCGGCCTGGATCGTGGGCGTGACCAACGCGTTCAACCTGATCGATGGCGTGGACGGCCTCGCCGCCGGCATCGCGGCACTGGCCGGCGCGGCGTGCGGCGCCATCCTGATCGTGCGCGGCCACACCGCGGAGGCGATGCTCCTGGCAGCTTTCGTGGGCGCCATGCTGGGGTTCCTCGTCTACAACTTCGAGCCGGCATCGATCTTTCTCGGCGACAGTGGCAGTCTCGTTGCCGGATTCCTGCTCGCCTCCACGGCCATCGCCGGATGGCAAAAGGGGGCGACGGCACTCGCCTCGGCGGTGCCGCTGCTGATCTTTGCGCTCCCGATTGCCGATGCCGCCACCACGCTCGTGCGCCGCGGCCTGACACGTCCCAGCGATGGCCGTTCGGTGGGCGCCACGTTGCGCCGCATCGTCGAGCCGGACCGCGAGCACATCCATCATCGGTTGCTCGCGCTCGGCTGGTCGGTACGCCGCACGGTGATCATCCTCTACGGCGTGACGGCGCTGCTGTCGCTCCTCGCGCTCGCCACCGCGCAAGTCGACGCGAGATGACAATCGCGACCGAACGCCTCGCGACTCGTCGCCGCGTGCTGATTGTCCAGCCCTCGATGCAGCCGCCTGGCGGTGGCAACGGCGTGGCCGCGTGGGTGCTGCAGGCGCTGGTCGCGGAGCACGACGTCACGGTGCTGTCGTGGCGTCCCGTGGAGATCGAGCCGATCAACCGCTTCTTCGGCACGTCCCTGAAGCCAGATGACTTCACGCCGGTGGTGGTGCCACGGCACTGGCGGGTGGTGCCCGATCACCTGCCCGTGCCCGCCACGCTCATCAAGCTCTCGCTGATGATGCGTTATACGCGGCGAATCAGTCCCGGCTTCGACGTGGTGTTCGGCATCTTCAACGAGATCGACTACGGGCGCAAAGGGATTCAATACATTCACTACCCCACCTACCTGCGGCCGCGGCCCGAGGTCGACCTGCGGTGGTATCACCCGCCGCCGGGCGGCCTACGCGTCTACTATGCGCTCGCCGATCGCCTCGCGGGCTTCTCGCTGGAGCGCATGAAACAGAACGTGTCCCTGGTGAACTCCGACTGGACCGGCGCGCATGTCGAGAGGTCCCTCGGCATCACGTCGCGGACGCTCTATCCACCAGTCGCCGATCCCGCCCCCGGGGCACCGTGGGATGAACGCCGCCACGCGTTTCTGAGCATCGGCCGGATCTCTCCGGAGAAGGAATACGAACGCGTGATGGCGATTCTCGCGCGCGTCCGCGAACGCGTGCCAGGCATCACGCTGACGATCATCGGTACGTGGGATCGCCGCGCGCGCCGCTATCGCGATCGGCTGTTCGATGTCGCGCGGTCGCTTGGCCCATGGATCGACTTCAAGCAGGACGTCAGCCGCGCCGAGATGCGCCAGCTGATGGCCACGCACCGCTACGGCATTCACGGCATGCGCGAGGAGCACTTTGGCATGGCGCCGGCCGAACTCGCACGTGCCGGCTGCATCGTGTGGGTCCCGGCCGGCGGCGGGCAGGTCGAGATCGTCGGGCGAGAGCCGGCATTGATGTACGCGTCGGAAGACGATGCGGTCGCGAAGATCACGCGGACGCTTGGGGACCCGGTCGAACAACAGCGCCTGCGGACCGTGCTGGCCGCAACCGAACGCTTCTCGACGGAAAATTTCGTGCGCCAGGTGCGCGCGCTCGTGAACGAATTCGAGGCCTGACGTGCGGGTCCTGCTGGTGCAGCGCTCGCTCTCGCCGCCGGGTGGCGGCAACGCCGTGGCGGCGTGGATGCTGCACGCCGTCGCGGGCGAGCACGAGGTGGGCACGATCACCGCGGCGCCATGGTCGGCGAGGGAGGTCAACGCGTTCTACGGCACCGCGATCCCGGAGCGGGGCATCACGCGCCACCTGATCCCGCCGCCGTGGTCGTGGCTGGCGGCGCTCCCGGAGCACCGCGCCACCCGTTTGCGCATGTCCTCGGTGCTTCGCTACGCACGGCCGCTCGCGGGCCAGTACGATTTGCTGATCACCGCCGACAACTACGGCGCCTTTGCCAGGCCGGGCATGCAGTACCTGCATTTCCCCGCCAGGCTCGACCCGGCGCCGTGGCGCCTTCGCTACGTGGTGAATGCCTACTTCGCCTTTTGCCGCGCGTTCACGGGCGTGCCGTGGACCGACGCGGCGCACAATGCCACGCTTGCCAACTCCGCGTGGACGGCGGCCGGCCTCCAGGGGGTGCACGGCATCGAGTCGCTGGTGCTGCACCCGCCCGTCATCGATCCCGGCGAAGGACTGCCATGGGAGGAGCGGACCAACGCGTTCCTCTGCATCGGCCGGTTCCACGGGTC
>JALDXK010000598.1:0-4136 GCA_032155105.1 Acidobacteriota bacterium | reverse complement strand
ACGGTGTCGTACATGTCGCCGGAGCAGGCGCGCGGGCAGGACATCGACGCGCGCAGCGACGTGTTCTCGGCGGGCGTGGTGATGTACGAGATGGCCACCGGCCAGCTGCCGTTCCAGGGCGCCACGGTGGCGACGATCTTCGAAGGGCTGTTGACGAAGGCGCCGGCCACTCCATCGGAGATCAAGGCGGGCCTGCCGGCGGAGTTCGATCGCATCGTGCTGAAGGCGCTGGAGAAGGATCGCGAGACGCGCTATCAAGGCGCCGCGGAGCTGCGTGCGGATCTCAAGCGCCTCAAGCGCTCACTCGACACCGGCCAGATCACGGCCGCGGCTACCGTGGCCGTGCCACACGCCGGGCAGCGGGTCGTGCCGAAGCCGGCGAGTGCCGGCCAGGTGACAGCTGCCAAGTCGGGTTGGAGAAAGCCGATGTTGGTGGGTGCGCCGCTCCTGACGGCGGCGCTGGTGGGCGCGTTCTTCCTGTATCGATCGATTGGCACGCCGGCGCTGACCGGGAAAGACACGGTGGTGTTGTCGTCCGTGGTCAATCGGACCGGCGACACCATGTTCGACGACACGCTCGGTGAGGCGCTGGCGCTGCAGCTGCGGCAATCGCCGTTCCTGAACGTGGTGGCCGATCAACAGGTGCAGTCGACGCTCAGGTTGATGGGGCGCGACCCGATGGCGCCGATCACCGCCGAGGTCGGCCGGGAAGTGTGTCAGCGCTCGGGCGCGAAGGCGCTGCTTGGCGGCACCATCGCGATGCTCGGCTCGTCGTACGTGATCACCCTCAACGCGCAGGACTGCCTCGAAGGCGCGGTGTTCGCCGAGGAGCAGGCGCAGGCGAAGACGAAGGAAGACGTGCTGGCGGCGATGGGCACCGCGGTGTCGGCGTTCCGCGAGAAGCTCGGCGAGTCGCTCGGCTCGATCCAGCGCTACGACACCAGGATCGAAGAAGCGAGCACCTCGTCTCTCGATGCGTTGAAGGCGTACAGCCAGGGCCTGAAGACGCGGCGCACCAGCGGCGATTTTGATTCGGTGCCGTTCTTCCGCCGCGCCATTGAGCTGGATCCGGAATTTGCGCTGGCCTATGCGCGGCTCGGCACGGTCTACGCGAACATCGGTCAGGGCGACGAAAGCCGCAGTATGACCGCGAAGGCCTACGAGTTCCGCCAGAAAGTCACCGAGGTCGAGCGCTACTACATCGAAGCGCGGTATTACACGACGGTGGAGCCCGACATCCAGAAGGCCCTCGATGTGTATCGCGTGTGGCTGGCCGCCTACCCAACCGACTACACCGCGCTCGCCAACTCGGCGCTGCTGCTCAGCCAGCGTGGTGAATACGAAGAAGCGCTGCGCAACCAGGAGGCCGCCACGCGCGCCGCCCCCGATCAGCCGCTGGCGTGGGGCAACCTCGCGAACACCTACATGAACCTCGGCCGGCTCGACGATGCGCAGCGAACGCTCGAAACGGCGTTGACGCTCCAGGATCTCCCCGGGTTGCACATCAACCTGTTCGTGGTCGGCGTGCTGAAAAACGATCAGTCGCTGATGGACGCGCAGGTCGTGGCCGTTCAAGGCAAGCGCGAGGAAGTCGATCTGCTCTCGGTGCGCATGTCGGCCGCGACGTATCGTGGGCGCATGAAGGAAGCGGCGGCATTGCTCGATGAGTGGGTGGCGCGCATGGACGCGGCCAGCAGGCGCCCGCAGACCGGACAGAAGATCGCGACCATCGCCATCGACGAGGCTCTCGTCGGGCTCGCGGACGCCGCCAGGGCGCGGATCGCCGCCGGTGTGGACGACGAACGCATCACCGACGCCCTGAGCGACGAGCGTCTCGTGGTGGCGGCGATCCTCGGCGATGCGGCGGCGGCGCGCGAGATCTTGCCAAAGGCGCTGGAAAACGAGAAGCAGGAGTCTGGCGCCGATGCGGCGACCAAGGAGCGGGCCATGAACGCGCTGGCGATGATTGCCGCCCGGCGTCCGGCCGATGCGCTGCCGCTGCTCGAGCCGCTGTCATTCGAATTTCGCAACACCGAGGTGATCTCGCTCTGGTCGATCTCGCATGTGCTGGCCGGAAACTGGGAGCAGGCGATCAAGGGCCTGACCTTCCTGGCTGGCGAGCGCGGTCAGCGCGGGTTCAGCACCTCGAAGGCGTACGCGATGGCGCTGCTCGCTCGCGCGTATGCCGAGACGGGCCGCAAGGACGAGGCGCTGAAGGCCTACCAGGCGTTCTTCGATCATTGGAAGGACGCCGACCCCGATCTGCCGCTTCTTGTAAAAGCGCGCGACGAATTCGCGAAACTCACAGGCTCGTAACCCTCCGTGTCCTCCGTACTTCTCCGTGCCCTCGGTATGATCATGATCCAGCGATTTTGTGTCCTCCTGTTCGTCATTGTCTCGACTGCTCCTGCATGGGCGCAGACGGTCGAGTACAAGCTGTCGTTCCCCGCGCCGGAGCATCGATGGATGCAGGTGGAGGTGCGCTTCACGAACGTGCCCGCCGGCCCGCTGCAGGTGCGGATGGCGCGAACCTCGCCCGGCCGTTACGCGCTGCACGAGTTCGCCAAGAACGTGTTCGACGTCAGCGCGGTCAATGGCGAGGGCCAGCCCCTCACCGCGGCCCGCCCCAATCCGCACCAGTGGAATTTCGCCGCGCACGACGGAACCGTGGTGGTCACTTACAAGGTCTTCGGCGATCGCACCGACGGCACCTATCTTGGCATCAATGAACACCACGCCCACATCAACATTCCAGCGGCGCTGATGTTCGCGCGCGGCTGGTTCGAGCGGCCGGCCCGTGTCGCGTTCGTGCAGCCGCCCGGCAAGCAGTGGAAGGTGGCGACGCAGCTCTATCCGACGCCGGATCCGCTGGTCTTCACCGCGCCCAACATTCACTACCTGATGGACAGCCCAACGGACTTCAGCAATTTCACGCTGCGTGAATTCGTGGTCGACGATGGCCGGAAGCGCAATGGGCCGCCGCCGACGATTCGCATCGCGCTGACGCACGACGGCAGCGAGGCCGACGCCGACGCGTTCGCGCGGGACGTCGAGAAGATCGTACGTGAGACGGTGCCGATCTTCGGCGAGCTGCCGGACTTCGAGACCAACACCTACACCTTCCTCAGCACCTACCTGCCGTGGGCGAGCGGCGACGGCATGGAGCATCGCAACAGCACCTCGCTCACCAGCGCCGGCGCGCTGCGCAATCCGGGCCAGCGCCAGGGCATCCTCGGCACCGTCTCGCACGAGTTCTTCCACGCCTGGAACATGGAGCGCATCCGCTCGGCCGGCGTCGAGCCCTTTGATTTCGAAGACGCCGACATGAGCGACGACCTCTGGCTCGGCGAGGGATTTACCAGTTATTTCGACAGCCTGATCATGCATCGCGCCGGCCTGATGTCGGTCGATTCGCTGCTCGGGGAACTCGCCGGATCGATCAACGCAGTGGTGCTCGGCCCGGGCCGGATGTTCCGCGGTCCGATCGAGATGAGCCGCCTCGCGCCGTTCGTGGATGCGGCGGTGTCGATCGATCGGACGGCGTGGCCCAACCTGTTCATTTCCTACTACACCTACGGCTCGGTGATTGGCCTTGGTCTCGATCTGTCGTTGCGCGATCGTTCGAACGGACAGATCACCGGCGACCAGTTCATGGGCGCGTTGTGGACCGAGTTCGGGCGGGCGGGCCAGAAAGGGCCCGGCAAGGTGGCCGCGCCCTATTCCATCAACGGGCTGAAAGAGACCCTGTCGAAGGTCTCGAACGATCGCGCGTTCACGAATGAGTTCTTCGGCAAGTACGTGGAAGGGCGCGAGGTCGTGGACTACACGCGGCTGCTGGCGCGCGCCGGCCTGGTAATGCGCAAGCGCACGCCTGGCCGCGCCTTTGCCGGTCAGGTGCAGTTGCAGGGCGGCGGCAGCGCGGTGCGCGTCAACGGCCTCGTGCCGTGGGAGTCGCCACTCTACAAGGCCGGCGTGGCGCAGGACGATCAGCTTGTCAACCTCGGCGGCGTTGATCTCGCCACGCCCAATGCGTTTGAGCAGGCGTTGTCCCAACGAAAGCCCGGCTAGCGCGTGCGGCTGCGATTCGTGCGGGGCAGCGGCGAAACGGTGAACACGACGATCGCCCTCGAGGAGGA
>JALDXK010000597.1:0-4156 GCA_032155105.1 Acidobacteriota bacterium | reverse complement strand
GATGTGCAGGACTCATTTTGTCGCGGTCGCTTCTCCGCGCCACGGCCGGCCGAAGGCCGGCCGCAATGAACCGCGCGAGCCACGGTCTTCTTCGTGATCTTCGTGTTCTTCGTGTTTAAGGGCAACCGGCAGGTCGTGGGGGATCCGCCGGCTGATCCTTCCGGTGCGCGCAGTAACGATAGTTGACGCCACGCTGATCCTGCACGTCCCACGCCTGCGGGCACTGCGGCCAGTACTCAATCTCTTCAAGCACGTCGCCGGCCCGCGAGACGGCGTCCTTCACGTCGATCAACGTCGGCTGGAAGTGATGGCCGAGCGCCGCCTGGCGATGCAGGTCCGGCGGCCCCACGCCGTCGCACGACGCAATGCGCGGCACGAGCCCACCGGCCCGCGCGAGGACGACCTGCGACGCGTTGGCGCCCAGCGAACCGAACCCGGCGCGCTCGAAGCGAAGCTCGGCGCCGTCCTTGGTGATCAGGTCAACACAGAGCGCATCGCTCGCGAAGACCGCGCCCTCGCAACCGACTGTAACCTGCACGACCTCCGGCATCGCGCGCAGGGTGTCGTACACATGCGCGCGCTCGCGCCCCGCCGGCGTGTAGTCGCACCCGCCACCGATCAGCAGTATCGGCACCAGCGCGTACCGTGCGTACGGTGCCAACAGGTGGGTGCCGCCCGCTACCATCTACCGGAGGCCCCTCCGCCGCCTGAGGATCCGCCACCGAAGCTGCCCGACGACCCGCTCGAGCCGGACGACGAGGATCCGGAACTCGAGCCCCCGCCCATCGTCCAGCCGCCGCCGCTTCCCGTGCCTTTCGTGTTGCGAAACGCGTCGCGCCAGGATTCGCGTTTGCCAAGCCGATACCCGAGGTATGACATGCCGATGGCCAGCGGCACCAAGGTGACCGCACCGAGGCGCGGAATCATCGTCAGCGCCATCAGCAGCGGCATGCCGCCGAACAGCGAGCCGAACAGCAGCGGGAAGCCGGTCTTGGTGCGCAACCCAACGCCGGCCAGGACCGATCCAATGGCGACAAACAGGCCCATGAACGGAACCAGGATCCACCACGGCTCGTCCTCGGGCAGTCCGGCGTCGTTCAACCGCGCGATCTCCTCGGCCGACAACACCTGCTGTTTCTCGACGAGGTCCACCACGCGCGCCACGCCGTCGCGGATGCCGCCGTTATAGTCGTCGTCGCGAAAGCGCGGGATGAAGGTCTCGCGGATCACCTGGCCCGCGAGGCCATCCGGCAACACGCCTTCGAGGCCGTAGCCGACCTCGATGCGCATCTCGCGTTCGTTTGGCGCCACGAGCACCAGCACCCCGTTGTCCTGCTTCGCCTGCCCGATGCCCCACTCCTTGAACAAGCGGACCGCGTAATCTTCGACGGGCATCCCATCCAGTGACGGCACGGTGAGGACGGCGACCTCGGACGAGGTCTGGCGCTCGAGTTGCTCCAGGCGGCCGTCGATCTCCGCCTCGGTGGCGGGATCGATCACGTTGGCGAGGTCAGTGACGCGGCCCGCCGGTTTCGGAAGGCTCTGGGCCAGCGCGACCCCGGCGCACAGCAGGACGCCCGCAACGACGCGAAGAATGTTCATCATGTCCCAGACTTGAATGGCCACAACAGTTGACGGAAGTAGCCGCGCGGCGGCGGTTCGCCGCCGGAGATGCCGTATGCCGATGGCCACCGATCAGGGAGAAAGGCCGTGCCGAACATCACATCGAGTATCGGCAGATGCACGGCAAAGTTCTTGTCCACGGCTTCTCGCTCGGCGGCGTGATGCCAGTGATGAAACTGCGGGGTGGCGACGACCCACTTGAGCGGCCCGAACGTGAAGCGCACGTTGGCGTGAATGAACGTGGCCTGCGCGCTGACCACCACGAGGTAGGCAAACAGCGGCCCGTCGGCGAATCCCAGGACGTAGATCGGCACATAGGTGAGCCCGCGCGTCACCGCGATGTCCACGAGGTGCAGCCGCGATCCGGCGAGCCAGTCCATCTGGTCCGCCGAGTGATGTACGGCGTGAAATCGCCAGAGCGCCGGCACCGCGTGAAAGGTGCGGTGCACCCAGTACTGCGTGAAGTCGGCCACGAACATCAGCAGCGCGAACTGCACGACCCCCGGCAGCGCGCGCACCGTGTCCTGGATGGACGGGACCGCGGCCCAATCGAAGAACACCATCGCCGGCTTGAGGGTGAGGATGGTGGTGACCTGCACGAGCACGGCGCTCACGAAGAAATACGTGAGGTCGGTGCGCCAGCTCGGCCGGAAGATGCCCTGCTCGGGCAGCCGCGCAAACAACCGCTCGAGTGGAATGAAGACGATCGAATACAGGATCAGGTTGAGGAGGAACCAGTCGAGGCCGAGAAACGGCCCTTGCTGCAGCTCTCCTTCCACCGGCACGCGTGAACCGCCGAGCAGCGCCGCCACGAGCGCGCACACCACGCCGACGGTGCCGAGCATCTTGTTGCGCCGCAGCGTGACGCTGATCGCGCCGAGCACGAAGGCGCCGACGAGCACCAGATGCAGCAGTCCTCGCACCCAGGGAACCGGATAGAGCGCACGCGCCTCAGGCGTAGTCAGGAGTTCGGGGAAATGGAAGCACAGGACCGCACCAAGGCCGATGAGGCCCAGCGCCGCCGACAGCACGCCGCTCATCCATCCCGAGCCGAAGCGGGTAGGCTCGATGGTGCGTAAGGTAAAGACCGGCATCAAGCGCGCGTCGTTACAAACGGAGACGTCACTGCCCCGCTATAGTAGCCGCAACCAGTTACAATGTGACGGTTCGAAGTGTGGGGCACACGCTCTACGTGCGCAATCCAGGAGTTTTGAAACATGCAGCGTTCGACCAGATTCACCCTGTGCGCGGGCAGCGTTGCGCTCGTCGCATTCGTGTTTTCAATCACGGCGTTGACGGCTGGCCAGGCTCCGCCGCCGCAGGCCCCGACGGCCCAGAATCAGACGCCCACGGCGCCGCCGGCGGCGACACCGCCGAAGCCGCTCGTGCCAGTCGCGGCCAGCTCGGTTGCCAACAACCCCGACCCGTACATCGGCGAGTTCGTCACGCTGACCGGTGCGGTTGAAGCGAACCTGTCGAAGACCTCGTTCTCGGTCGACCAGGACAAGACCAAACCCACCGGCAAGGACGTGCTCGTGCTCGCGCCGAATCTCCAGAAGCCAGCCGACGCCAACTCCTACGTCACCGTGATCGGCCAGTTGATCAAGTTCGACGAGAAGGACGTGGCCGAGAAGCTGAAGGACTACAAGATCGACCTGTCGGCCGAGGACGCCGCCAAGTACCGCGGCAAGCCCGTGGTGCTCGCGACGGCCGTGATCAACACCGCCGGCATCGACATCGCCAAGAAGCCGATCCCGCCGATGAGCGCCGACGACCTGGCGCTGCAGAAGATCATGACCAAGCTGCCGCCGGCGCAGGCCGCGCTACGCAAGGCGCTCGACGGCAAGGACCTGAACCTGGTCAAGGAGCAGGCAACGCTGCTCAAGACCTCATTCACCGACGTCGAGGCGTTCTTCAAGTCGAAGGGCAACACCGAGGCGATGAACATCGCCACCGAGGCCAAGAAACACGCCGACGGCATCCTGTTCAACCTCGGACTCGGGCACCTCGACGCCGCGAAGACATCGATCACGCGGATGGGCGCCAGGTGCGGGAACTGCCACGGCAAGTTCCGCGAACGGATGGATGACGGGACGTTCAGGATCAAGACGGCCGGGTAGTTTGCAATTACCAGTTGACGGTTGACAGTTGAGTGAGCAAGTTTCGGTTTCGAGTTGACCAGTTCTTAGAGGGCCTATGAAGAAAACAGTTCTCGTAGCTTTGAGCCTTGCCGTCCTCGCCGGCACGTTCGCCATCGCGCAGCAGCGGGAGCGCCGCGCTCCGGATCCGCGTTCCATGGGTGGTGGTGATTGCCGTGACAATCCGTACAACTGCAACGACGTCGCCAACCCGCTGCCGGCGCCGAACACCGTGTGGCTCGAGGAGATGACCTGGATCGACGTGCGTGATGCGATCAAAGCCGGCAAGACCAACATCATCGTCCCGACCGGCGGCATGGAGCCGAACGGCGTGTGGCTGGTCACCGGCAAGCACAACTACGTGCTGCACGCCAACTGCGACGCGATCGCCCGCA
>JALDXK010000596.1:0-4159 GCA_032155105.1 Acidobacteriota bacterium | reverse complement strand
CGGGCCACTACTCGAATCGTCGGCGACGTTCGTCGCCACCTCGACGCCCGTCGCCGCCCTCACCACGCGCGGCATCGACCTGACCCAGTGGCTCCTGTTCGCCATCGCGGCAGGGATCGTGGCGCGGCTGCTGTGGCTCGGCCTCGGTTTCATCCGCTTGCGCGCGATCATCGCGCACGCCGAGCCGGCGCCGTCACTTGTCGCGATGGCGGATGACTTGTCGGCGGCGCTCGGGGCGCGCGCCACGCTCGCCGTCACCGACGAGATTGGCACGCCGGCCACCGTCGGCGTGCGGCGCGCGATTATCCTGCTGCCGCGGCGCGTGCTGGATCTTCCACACGCCGTGCAACGCGCCGTGATCGCGCACGAGCTGGTACACGTCAGGCGCCGCGACTGGCTGCACACCATCGCCGAAGAATGCTGGTGCGCGGTGTTGTGGTTCCACCCCGCCGCGCGCGTCGTGGCCTTGCGCCTGTCGCTGGCGCGCGAGACCGTCGTCGACGAAGCCACGATCCTGTTGACGCGCAATCGCCGGGCCTACGCCGAAGCGTTGCTCGCCTTCTCGAACCCGCAACCGCATCTGCCGGCCATCACGCCGCTCATCGGCCGCCAATCGCTCAGCCAGCGCATCTCGCTCATCGCCGAGGAGGAAGTCATGTCACGCCGCCGCATTCTCGTCAGTGCCCTTCTTGCTTTCACGCTGTCTGGCGCCGCCGCCACCGCGGCGGTGAGGGTGTTTCCGATCGCGACGCCGACGCAAACGGTCCATAAACCTGGCAAGGGCATCACGCTGCCACACGTGGTTCGCGAAGTGAAACCCTCGTACACCCCACAGGCGATGCAACAGAAGATCCAGGGCTCGGTATGGATGTCGGTGGTCGTGCTCGCCAGCGGTGACGTCGGCGACGTGCGGATCTCCAAGTCGCTCGACGCCGAATATGGCCTCGATCAGGAGGCCATCAAGGCAGCGAAACAGTGGAAATTCAAGCCTGGGACCAAGGATGGCAAGCCGGTGGCCGTCGAGGTCACGGTGGAAATGACCTTTACGCTCAAGCCGTAGTTTTTCTGCTAACCTTTGGGGAGAATTGGCCCTTCGCCAGCAGGCGCCAGTTCCCTCGAGGTAGCACTCATGGCTCACACAGGCCAGCCGCCGCGCGGTCTACTGGTGAGAACCTGTATCGCGCTGGTGCTCATGGCGACACCGGCCTTCGCCGGTGAGCAAGATCAGTCAGCGCAGAATCAACCGTCGTTTTGCCGTCGAATCCCGATTTCCTGCTCGGCCGCCCGCACGGCATGATCGGCGTGCGCGGCAACTGGTTCATGGCCAGCGCCGGCAGCGACATCTACGACTTCGTCACCGAACAGCTCACGCTCGACAAGTCCGACTTCAACGGCGCATCGTTTGCCGCGGACGTGTCGGTGTACGCGGCGCCCCGCTTCGAAGTGGTGGGCGGCTTCGACATCACCGGCCAGACCATGCCGTCGCAGTATCGCGGCTTCAGCGAAACGGTCCGCGACAGCACCACGACGATTCCGATCTCGCAAACCACCGAGTTGCAGCAGATGTTCTTCACCGGGTCGGTGAAGTTCGGGCTGCTGCCGCGCGGCCGGGAGATCAGCCGGCTCGCCTGGATTCCCCGGACGGTGGTGCCGTACGTGGGCGCGGGGGGCGGCGTGGCGCACTATGAGTTCTCGCAGCGCGGCGACTTCGTCGACTTCGCCACCTACAATCCGGCGCAGGGCACCTTTACGATTTTCACCGACACGTTCGAGTCGAAGGGCTGGGCGCCGTCGGCCCATGCGTTTGGCGGCGCCGACATCCTGCTGATCAAGCGGCTATATCTCTCGCTCGAAGGTCGATACACCTGGGTGCACGCCGATCTCGACGAGGACTTCATCGACTTCCAGCCGATCGATCTCGGCGGACTCCGGTTTGGCGTCGGCATCAATTTCATGTTTTAGGGCGGAGACGATTATGAAACCCATCTTCACGCTGGCCTTCATCTTCACCGCGGGCATCGCGCCCGCATTCGCCCAGGCTGCCGCCCCTGCTCAAGCGTCGACGGACAAGCCCCCCGCCGCTCAAGCTTCGGGGGACGGGCCCGCGGCCAAAGCGCAACCCGCCGCTGGCGGCGCTGCGCTCACCGACACGCGGTTCAACAGCTGGATCGGCTGCTGGCGCCTCGAGGACGATCTCGCCGGCACCGGCGCGCGCATGTGCATCACGCCAGACAAGACCGGCGTGCGGCTGCAGACCATCGTCGGCACGCAGCGCGGCCTCGACGAGCACGTGATCGCCGACGGCGTGGCGCGCCCGATTACCGATGCGGACTGCAAAGGCACCGAACGCTCCGAGTGGTCCAAGGACGGCCTGCGCGTGTTCCGTTCCACCGACGTGACGTGCGCGAACGAAACGCCTCGGACGATCAAGGCCGTGGCGTTCCTCGCGCCTGGTCCCGTCTGGACGCTCGTGCAGCACGTCAACGGCGGTGCCGAGACGGCCAACATCCGCGTGCAGCGCTATCGCCGCGCGTTCAACCAGAACCTCGCGGACGGCAGCAAGGCGCCGCAGCCGAGCGGCGCGGCGGGCGCAGTGACGACGCGCGATATGCCGTGGAGCATCGAGGATGTGATCGAGGCGAGCGGCAAGCTGCCGGAGGAAGCGCTGCAGGCGGCGCTGACCGACGCGCGCGCCCGCTTCAACCTGAATAAGACCACGCTCGTAAAACTCTCCGAGGCCGAGGTGCCACCGGGCGTGATCGATCTGATGGTGGCCCTCACCTTCCCGAAGAAGTTCGTCGTTGAGCGCGCGGGTGGCAGCGCGCCGATGGGCGTATCGACGGGCATGGGGTGGTACGACCCGTTCATGTCGCCGATGTGGCTGGGCGCGTATGGCAACTGCTACATGACGGACGGCTATTACGGGTATCGCAGCTACTACAACCTCTGCGGGTACTACCCGACCTATTCCCCGTATTACAACAGCGGCTACTATCCGTACTACCCCGGCTATCCGGGTGGCGGCACCGGTATTGGTGGCGGCGGGACGCCCGACACCGGCACTGGCCGCGCCATCAACGGCCGCGGCTACACGCAGATTCGCGAGCGTTCGCCAGAGCCTGTGACGTCGCGCGGCAACAACCGCGGCAACGGCACCGCGTCGGGCTGGTCGGGTACCTCCGGGGCGACGTCTGGCGGCTACTCGAGCGGATCGTCAGGCGGTTCGTCGTCTGGCGGCGGATCTTCGAGTGGCGATTCGGGCCGCACGGCTGTGGCACGCCCGCCCGGTGGCTCGAGCTAGGCCACAGATTCGCACCGATGAGACACCGAATCAGTGACTAATCGGTGGCCGCTGCAGTAACCTTCCAAGGCCTGAGGGCTTCCAAGCCTTCAGGCCTTTTGTCTTTCATGCAGGAGAACGCTATGAGCACTGGACCGTTACCCATTGGCGCGGACGCGCCCGACTTCACGGCGCAAACCACCGAAGGTCCGATCCGCTTTCATGAGTGGCTCGGAAATTCGTGGGGCGTGATCTTCTCGCACCCCAAGGACTTCACGCCGGTGTGCACGACGGAGCTTGGCTACATGGCGCGCATCAAGCCGGAGTTCGACAAGCGCGGCGTGAAGATCATCGGCCTCAGCGTCGATCCCGTCGATCGTCATGAAGGCTGGGCGAAGGACATCGCCGAAACGCAGGGCACGGCGCCGAACTACCCGATGATCGGCGACTCGGATCTCAAGGTTGCGAAGGCCTACGGCATGCTGCCGGCGGAGGCAGGCGACACCTGCGAAGGCCGCACCCCGGCCGACAACGCCACGGTCCGCAACGTCTACGTGATCGGGCCGGACAAGAAGGTCAAGCTGCTGCTCTCGTACCCGATGAGCACGGGCCGCAACTTCGACGAGGTGCTGCGCGTGATTGATTCGATGCAGCTCACCGCCAAGCACAAAGTCGCGACGCCGGTAAACTGGCAGCACGGCCAGGACGTAATCATCCTGCCTGCCGTTTCGGACGACGAGGCGAAGCAGAAGTATCCACAGGGATGGAAAGCACCCAAACCGTATCTGCGCATCGTGCCGCAGCCAAAGTGATGACGCGGCGAGCGCGCTTCGCAAGCATTGCCGCCTTCGCGCTCGCCCTGAGCGCGGTTGTGGGCGG
>JALDXK010000595.1:0-4180 GCA_032155105.1 Acidobacteriota bacterium | reverse complement strand
GTTGACGGCGGGCCCGGCCGGATCGGTGTTCTACCTGGAACTGCCGCGTGGCGGCGGCCAGGCGCCACCGACGCTGCACCGCTACCAGTTGCGCGAGCGTCGCGCCGCACCGTTCCTCGAAGGCATCCGCTCCTACACGCTGTCGGGCGACGCCAAGAAACTGCTCTATCGCGCGGACGGCAATCGGTGGGGTGTGGTGGTGACGGATCGCCCGGCCAAGGTCGGCGAGGGCGCGATCGATGTCACCGGCCTCGACGCGATGATCGATCCGCGCGCCGAGTGGGCGCAGATCTTCCGCGAGGCGTGGCGGCTGCAACGCGAGTACTTCTACGACGCGTCGATGCACGGCGCCAATTGGCAGGCCGTCTACGACAAGTACCGTCCGCTGGTGCCGTTCGTGGCGCATCGTGCCGACCTCAGCTACCTGATGGCCATGGTCGGCGGCGAGCTGATGGTGGGCCATTCGTATGTGTCGGGCCCAGGCGATCAACCCGACAGCGATCCGGTGCCGGTGGGCATGCTCGGCGCCGATTACGCCGTCGAGAACGGACGCTATCGCATTCGCCGAATCTACACCGGCGAGAACTGGAACCCCGAATTGCAGGCGCCGCTCAGTGCGCCCGGCGTGCAGATCAGCGAGGGCGACTACGTGCTGGAGGTCAACGGCAAGGCATTGGCACCGCCAACGAGCCTCTACGAGATCTTCCAGGGCACGGCCGGGCGACAAACATTGCTGCGCGTGAACAGCACCCCATCGCTCGAAGGATCGCGGGTGATCACGGTGGTGCCGGTGCCAAGTGAAGACGCGCTGCGCACGCGCGCGTGGATCGAAGGCAACCGGCGTCTCGTCGACAAGTTGTCTGGCGGACGCCTCGCCTACGTCTGGCTGCCCAACACCGGCATGCCGGGCTACACCGCGTTCAATCGCCTGTTCTACGCGCAGCAGAACAAGGACGGCGCGGTAATCGACGAGCGCTACAACCAGGGCGGCATGGTGGCCGACTACATCGTCAACGAGCTGAACCGGCCGCTGATGGGCTACTTTGCCCGCCGCGACGGCAAGGTCTCGCCGTCGCCGATGGTGGGCATCTACGGCCCGAAGGTGATGATCGTCAACGAATCCGCCGGCTCGGGCGGCGATGCGCTGCCGTACTACTTCAAGCAGCAGAAGATCGGTCCGCTGGTGGGCACGCGCACCTGGGGCGCCCTGGTGGGCACACTCGGCATTCCCTCGACCATCGACGGCGGCGGCATGACGGCGCCGTCGCTCGCCTTCTACGACCTCAATGGCCGCTGGTCGGTCGAGAATGAGGGGGTCGCGCCCGATATCGAGGTCGAGATCACGCCGGCCGACGCGGCCGCGGGACGTGACCCGCAGCTCGAGCGCGCCGTGCAGGAAGCGATGAAGCTGCTGGAAAAGACACCGGCGAAGCGCGTGCCGCGTCCCACGCCAATCGATCGCACGAAACGCACGCCGTAAGGAATACACATGCGCCGACTACTCACACTCGCCGTCATCCTCACCTGCCTGCAGGTCGTTGCCCCAAGCGGGCAGCCTGCGGCGCCCACGCTCACCTCGATCGAGGTGATGATCCCGATGCGCGACGGCACGCGGCTGTTTACGCAAATCTACACTCCCTCAAAAGTCACGGGACAACTGCCGATCGTCTTTCAGCGCACGCCCTATGGCGTCGGACAGAACACACCGGCGGCCGTCGCCGCGGCGCTGGTCGATCTTCCCGCCGACGGCTACGTCATCGTGTTGCAGGACATCCGCGGCCGCTTCAAGTCCGAAGGCGACTTCGTGATGCTGCGCCAACCCCGGGATCGCAAAGACCCCAAAGCGATCGACGAGAGCACCGATACCTACGACACGATCGAGTGGCTGCTGAAGAATGTGCCCAACAACAACGGGCGCGTCGGCATGGTCGGCACGAGCTATCCGGCGTGGCTCGCGGTCATGGGCGCGCTCGATCCGCATCCGGCGCTCAAGGCCATCGTGCCGATGGCGTCGCCCGCCGACATGTGGATCGGCGACGACTTCCACCACAACGGCGCATTTCGCCTGAGCTACGGTCTGGAATACGCGTACATGATGGAGTCGTCGAAGGAGATCACTCCGCCCGCGAGATTGATCGATCGCTATGACACCTACGACTGGTATCTCGAGCTTGGCCCGCTGGCCAACGCCAATCGCCGCTACTTCCGCGAGGCGCTGCCAACCTGGAACGATTTCGTTCGCCATCCCGACTACGACGCGTTCTGGAAGCGACAGGCGTTTGCGCCGTGGCTGAACAAAGTCACGGTGCCGACGCTGAACGTCGCTGGCTGGTGGGACCAGGAGGATTTCTACGGGCCGATCAAGATCTACGAGCTGCTCGAGAAACACGACACCAAGAAGGAAAACTTTCTCGTTGTCGGCCCCTGGAATCATGGCGGCTGGTCGCGCGGCACGGGACGGACGCTGGGCCGCATCGATTTCGGCAGTGACACCGCCACGCACTACCGCCGCAACGTGATGGCCACGTTCCTCGCGCACTACCTGAAGGATCAGGGCGCGCCGCCGGCGAGCGAAGCGCTGACGTTCAGGACCGGCGCCAACGAGTGGACCGAACACGACGCCTGGCCGCCCGTGAAGAGCACCACGCCGCGGCGCCTGTATTTCCAGGAAGACGGCAAGCTCGCCTTCACCGCGCCGCCGGCCGGGAAGGACGCCGCGTACGATGCGTACCTGTCGGATCCGCACAGCCCGGTGCCGTATCGCCCGCGGCCGATCACGCTTGGCCGCGGCTGGTCCACCTGGCAGGTCGAAGACCAGCGGTTCGTCCACGGGCGTCCCGACGTGCGCACGTATGAGACCGATCCGCTCACCGAACCGGTGGTCGTGGCGGGTCAGATCAACGCGCACCTGTTTGCCGCCACCAGCGGCACCGACAGTGACTGGGTCGTGAAGCTGATCGACGTGTATCCCGAGAAGTTCGCGGACGAGACGATGCGTGGATTCCAGCTGATGATTGCCGGCGACGTGATCCGCGGCCGGTATCACAAGAGCATCGAGCAGCCCGCCGCGCTGACGCCGAACGTTCCGGTCGAGTACGTGATTCCGTTTCCCGCCAACGATCACGCCTTTCAACCCGGGCACCGCATCATGGTGCAGGTGCAGAGCACCTGGTTCCCGGTGATCGATCGGAACCCTCAGAAGTTCGTGCCGAACATCTTTCTCGCGCAGCCGGCCGATTTCATCGCGGCCACGCAGCGCATTTACCGTTCCGGCGCGCAGGCGTCGCACATCGCGCTGCCCGTCGTGAAATAGAGCGCTGGCAGGCATTCGTGGGGGCGGGACTTAGTCCCCCCCCGAGGCTCGGACGTTGACAGGCGGGACTAAAGTCCCGCCTCTACGAACTCCTGGCAGGAGTCCGCGCCACCAACACCTTGTCGATGCGGCGGCCGTCCATGTCGACGACCTCGAACTTCATCCCGCCCCACTCGAACTGATCGGCCACCTTCGGCACCCGGCCGAGGCGCGCCATCACGAACCCGCCGATGGTGTGGTACGCGCCGGCTTCTTCCTCGGGCAGGCCGTCGAGGCCAAAATGGGTCATCACCTCGTCCATCGGCGCCGAGCCCTCGACCAGCCACGAGCCGTCGGCGCGCGACACGAATGATCCCTGCGCCTCGGCGGCATCGACCGGCAGGTCGCCGACGATCGCGGTCAGCAGGTCGGTGACGGTGACCAGTCCTTCCACGGCGCCGTATTCATCCATCACCAGCGCCACGTGCTTGTGCGATCCCCTGAATGATTCGAGCAGTTGCACCGCGGGCATCGAATCCGGCACGAACAGCGCCTCGCGCGTGAGCGTGCGCAGTTCGATCCGCACGCCACGGAACGCGAGCGGCAGCAGGTCGGCCGAGCGCACGATGCCGAGCACCTCGTCGAGGCCGCCGTGGCACACCACGAACTGGGTGTGCGAGTGCGAGGCGAGGAACTCGCGCAGTTCCTCCTCGCTGGCGTCGACGTCGATCCACTCGATGTCGGGGCGCGGCGTCATGATTCCTGCGACGCGCTGATCACCAAGCTCGAACACGCGCTGCACGATGTTCTCCTCGGCGACGCCGACGGCGCCAGTTTCGGCGCCCTGGCTGATGAGCGCCTTGATCTCGTCTTCGGTGAGGTTCGGCT
>JALDXK010000594.1:0-4187 GCA_032155105.1 Acidobacteriota bacterium | reverse complement strand
CGCTGCGGATCACCTTCACGACCGCATCACGTCCGGCCGCGAGTTCGGGATAGGCGCCGCCCATCTCGCGCACGAGCACGTCGACGAGCGAGAAGAGAAACGGTTCGTGCATGCCGAGCTTGCGGCCGTGGCGCATTGCGCGGCGCATGATCTTGCGCAGCACGTAGCCGCGATGCTCGTTCGACGGAATCACGCCGTCGGCGATCAGGAACGTCGCAGCGCGGGCGTGGTCCGCCACGACCCGCATGGAGACGTCGCTGGGCGACATCGACTTCTGGTAGGCATGTCCCGACAGCCGGCCGATCTCGTCGAGCAGCGGCATGAACAGCGGCGTGTCGTAGTTCGACAGTGTGCCCTGCATCACCGCGGCGATGCGCTCGAGGCCCATGCCGGTGTCGATCGACGGCGCCGGCAGCGGGTTGAGCGTGCCCGTGTCGTCGCGCTCGAACTCCATGAACACGTTGTTCCAGATCTCGACGAAGCGCTCGCTGCCCGACTCGACGTCCTGGATGAAATGGCCGGTGCCGGTCACGCCCGGTCCGCGATCGACGTAGATCTCCGAGCAGCGGCCGCACGGTCCGGTATCACCCATGGCCCAGAAGTTGTCGGCCATCCCGAGCTCGCCGATGTGATCGGCCGGCACGAAATCGAGCCACCGCTGGTAGGCCTCGTCGTCTCGCGGGATGCCTTTTTCTCCCTTGAAGACGGTGACGTAGAGCCTCGACGGATCGATACCCCATTCCTTCGTCAGCAGGTTCCACGCCAGCTCGATCGCGTCGTGCTTGAAGTAATCGCCGAACGAGAAGTTGCCGAGCATCTCGAAGAACGTGTGATGGCGCAGCGACGGCCCGACGTTGTCGAGATCGTTGTGCTTGCCGCTGACGCGCATGCATTTCTGCGCGGTGGCCGCGCGCGTGTAGTCGCGCTTCTCGCGGCCCAGGAAGACGTCCTTGAACTGGTTCATCCCGGCGTTGGTGAAGAGCAGGGTGGGGTCGTCGCCCGGGAGCAGCGGGCTGCTCGGCACGGTCCGATGTCCGTGCTTCTCGAAGTACTTCAGGAAGGACGTGCGAATTTCACGGGGATGCATCTCTTCATTGTACTCAGAGCTTCTTCAGAATGGCGCCAAGGTTGAAGCCTTGTGCCACCAGTGATCGCACAATCCGAGCACGCGAGCGTTCATCCAGATCCCCTCCGGACCTTCCTCGCAGGCGGCGATCGAGGGCGCGTTGGAGAAGATCGTCCTCGTCCAGGTCGCCGAACACCTGGGCGACGGCGTCCTCGGCGGTGGCGCCGTCGATGCCGGCCTGGCGGATCTTCTGGATGACGCGCACGCGGCCACGATGCTTGATGGCGCTTTCCATGCGCGCAAGCGCCAGGGCGACGCGGCGGTCGTCGAGCGTGCGGTCGGCCTTCAGGCGGGCGATGGCGGAATCGATGTCGTCGGGATCGAGCTTGCGGCGGGCGAGCCGCGCGCGAAGTTGTGTTTCCGACAACTCGCGCGCGGACAGCAGGGTCAGGGCAACGGTAAAGGCGTCAGTCACATCCCGTTACGAGCCGAAGCGCGTGATCTCGGGCTCTTTCTTGGCCGGCGCCGCTGCGGCCGGCTTGGCGGCCGGGGCAGGAGCGCCCGGACGCGCCGGCGCCGGCTTCGCGCCGGTGATCGGCTTGCTGAAGATGGTGTTGGCCATCTGATCGCGCGACACCTCCGCGGTGGTCGAGATGCCCTGCACCTTGAGCTTGAACTCGTCGACGTGCGAGGCCCAGCGCAGCGCTTCCTCGTAGCTGATCAGCCGCCGCTGGAACAGGCTGAAGATCGACTGGTCGAACGTCTGCATGCCGTACTGCGAGGTGCCCTGCGCGATCGCGCCGGCGATCATGTGGGTCTTGTCCTTGTCGACGATGCAGTCCTTGATGAAGGGCGTGGCGACCAGCACCTCGACGCCCGGGCAACGGCCGGTGCCGTCCTCGCGGGGAATCAGGCGCTGCGCGACCGCGGCGTTCAGCACCGATGCCAGCTGCAGGCGGATCTGCTTCTGCTGGTGCGGCGGGAACACCGAGATGATGCGGTTGATGGTTTCCGTGGCATCGAGGGTGTGCAGCGTCGAGAACACCAGGTGGCCGGTCTCCGCGGCGTGCATCGCGGTTTCGATCGTTTCCATGTCGCGCATTTCGCCGACGAGGATGACGTCGGGGTCCTGGCGGAGGGCGCTGCGCAGCGCATACGCGAACGACCGCGTGTCGACGCCGATC
This sequence comes from Acidobacteriota bacterium, assembly GCA_032155105.1. Taxonomy (GTDB): domain Bacteria; phylum Acidobacteriota; class Vicinamibacteria; order Vicinamibacterales; family UBA2999; genus 12-FULL-67-14b. The sequence goes on along the minus strand of JALDXK010000594.1, from coordinate 1,937 downwards.
TCGCGCTGGTTGATGATGCACTTGTTGTCGCGGTGCAGGTACTCGATCGGGTCTTCGATGGTGATGATGTGCGCGGTACGGGTGGCGTTGATGTGATCGATCATCGCCGCCAGCGAGGTCGACTTGCCGCTGCCCGTGGTGCCGGTGACGAGCACGAGTCCGCGCTCGTCTTCGGCGATCTTCTTGAGCACCGGTGGCAGGCCCAACTCGTCGAGGTTCATCACCTTGACCGGAATCACGCGGAGGACGATGCCGATCGTGCCGCGCTGCTGGAAGACGTTGCAGCGGAAACGGCCGAGGCCGGCCACGCTGTAGGCGAGGTCCAGTTCCTGCGAGTCCTTGAACTTCTGGCGCTGCGCCGTGGACATGATCGACGCGGCCATCTCGACGAGGTCTTCGTGGTCGAGCACCTTCTCGTCGTTGACGGCGTACAACTCGCCATGGATGCGGGCCATGGGGTAGCTGCCGACCTTGAGGTGCAAGTCCGAGGCACCCTTTTCAACGGCGAGTTTCAGCAGGTCGTTAACGTGCATGTGGTCCTCAAGAGGGAGAGTGGTGTGTCTCCTCTTATCGGGCCATGGCCTTGCTCGCCGTAGCCTCGGCGGAACCGGGGCCAACCGGGGTCAGCCAGCCGTGCGTATCGGGGTGTTCGCCGCGCAAAATCGCGAAGAACCGCTGCTGGAGGGCCTCGGTGATCGGCCCGCGCTTGCCGCTACCGACGACGATCTTGTCGAACGACCGCACCGGGGTAATTTCCACTGCCGTGCCGCAGAAGAAGGCCTCGTCCGCCAGGTAGAGGAACTCGCGGGGGATTGCCGTTTCGCGGACGTCGAAGCCGAGGTCTTTCGCCAGCACCATCACGGTGTCGCGGGTAATGCCCTGCAGGACCGACGAGCCAAGCGACGGCGTGAAGATCACGTTGTCGCGCACCAGGAACAGGTTCTGGCCACTGCCTTCGCTGAGCAGGCCGCTTTCGTCGAGCGCCACCGCATCGGCGTAACCGTCGAGCATGGCCTGCATCTTGATCAGCGCCGAGTTGGCGTAGTTGGCGGCACCCTTGGCCAGTGCCGGCAGCGTGTTCGGCGCCAGGCGCGTCCACGAGCTGACGCCGACGTCGATGCCGCGCTCGAGCGCTTCGGCGCCCATCATCTGGCTCCATTCCCAGACGATCACGGCGGCTTCCACCGGGCAGGGCCGCGGATCGAGCGTCAGCGAGTCGTAGCCGCGAAACACCACCGGGCGGATGTAGCAGCTCGTGAAGCCATTGGCGCGCACGGTGTCGAGCACCGCCTGCGACAACTCCTGCTGCGACCACTTCGGCTCCATGCGGTAGACCCGGCATGAATCGATCATGCGGCGCATGTGCGGCTCGAGGCGGAACACATTGGTGCCGGTCTTCGAGTCGTACGCGCGCAGGCCTTCGAACGCGCCGGTGCCGTAGTGAATGACGTGTGACGCGACATGGATCGTGGCGTCTTTCCAGTCGACCATCGATCCGTTCATCCAGATTTTTCCCGTGCCTGCGAATGCCATAGTGCTGGAATTATATGTCCACGTACGTTCACCACGGAGCGCACGAAGCACACGGAGACATCTTTCAAATGGGCTCGGTGGCCTCCGTGGTGAGCGTACGTGGACAGCTACTGCCGCTCGGAGCAGAACGGGCAGACGTCGGCGCGGGCCGGCAACGCCTTGCCGCACTTCCCGCAGAATTTCGGCTGCACGGTTTCGCGCGCCTTGAGGCGCGCCTGGATCTCCTGGACTTCCTCGGATGCGGCTGCGGCCGTGGTGGTGGCGGCTGGCCGCCAGGGCCGCCGCACCTGCGCCGGGGCGCGCTGCGCGAGCACCGCGTCGAGCAGGTCCGCGGCGCGCTGGTAGCGCGACGGAATGTCGGCGGCGATCGCTTTCATCACGATGTCGCTGATCGCCTTGGGGAG
>JALDXK010000593.1:0-4195 GCA_032155105.1 Acidobacteriota bacterium | reverse complement strand
CGGCAGCTTCGGCGGCAAGACGACGGGCTTCTTCCTCGGCGGCCTCCGCAACGCGACGCCGTTCCTGTTCTGCGGCGGCCTCGTCAGCAAGACGCTGGTCCTCCGCTGCAGCCTCGGCCGCGAGACGACGTTCTACTTCGGCAGCAGCTTCGTCAGCGTGACGACGTTGGTCTTCCTCGGCGGCAGTCTGCGCGGCAACCTCGGCGGCAAGCCGTCGGACTTCCTCTGCGGCTGCGTCCTCCGCCCGGCGACGGATGTCGTCGGCGGCGGCTTCAGAAGCGACGACGTGTGGCAGCTTCGACTCCGCCACGCGTGTCGCGGCCGGCACTCCGACGTCGCCGGACTCGACCACCGCTGCGGGCTGGTCGAGCCCGTCTCGCCGAAGCCCTGGAGCATCTACGAGAGCGGAGGCAGAGGCGGTGGCAATGGCGGCCTCGGACTTGTTGCGCCGACGTCGAATCTCGATCCAGATGTCGTCGCCGCCGCGCGCGGCCACGACGTTGAACCGATCGGCCGCCAGGTCGGACAACCGGTGCTCGACGGCGCCAAACTCCTCGAGCGCCGCAAGCGCGTCCTGCGGCAGCAACTGCGCCAGCATGCCGGTCATCATTTCGAGCGTCAGGCCGTGGGTCGAAATGTTGATGGTGCTGGTGCCCGCAACCACGTACGGCCGCTCGCTGACGTGCATCACCAGCGCGTCGCCGTCGGCGCGAACGATTGCGGAGAGAAGTGAGTCAACTAGGGCCATACGTCACCGCCTGCACAGAACGGCACACCTGTCCTGCGCTTCACATCAGTTCATCGGCTTTCCGCGGCGGAATCGTTAGGCGCTTTCGGCGATGTGCAGGGTCATCAGGCCGAACAACAGAGGGACGATCCGGACGTTGCTGAAACCGTGAGCCTTCATTTTATCCGCAACGCCGCGGGCGCCGGGATAGCGGCGAATCGACGCGGGAATGTAGCGATAGGTGTCGGGATCGCGATGTAGCAGCCAGCCCAGGGTGGCGCCAACCGCGGTCAGGTACGCCAGGTAGGCGCCGCGGACCACCACCGACTCCGGCTTGTTGAAGTCGAGCGACAGGAGCCGGCCGCCTGGCCGCAAGACGCGCGCGATCTCCTGAATCGCCACGTCGAGATCGGGCACGTTGCGCAGTCCATATCCAGTGGTGACGAGGTCGAACGCCGCCGCTTGGAACGGCAGGTTCGTCATGTCGCCGGTGATGAAGCGCGCCGCGGTGGATCTCCCAGAAGCCAGCTGCAGCATGCGGTGCGTGATGTCGAGCCCTACGCTCCGCGCGCCGCGCGCCGCGACCAGGAACGCGATGTCGCCGGTGCCGCACGCCAGGTCGAGCGCCCGCTCGCCCGCCTGCACGTCGGCCATCGCGACCAGCCTCGCCTTCCATCGCGCGTCCTGGCCGTACGACAAGACCCGCGTGATCAGGTCGTAGCGATCGGCAACGGTGGCGAAGAGTTGGCGGACGTAACGGCGTTTGGCTTGCGGGCTCTGAAACGCGTCGTCGAGTGACACGACTGATTCTTGTCTATCCGGCTCGAGCAGGACACCACAATGATAGTCGGCGGTCAGCCGATCACAGGAACAGGCGCCAGACCGTTGCGGTAATGAAGGTGACGACGAACGCAATCGCCAGCGGCATCAGCGCGCCGATTGTCGCCCACTTGGCGCTGAGCGTTTCCTTGTAGATGGTGATAATCGTCGTCGCGCACGGGTTGTGCAGCAGCGAGAACAGCATCAGGTTCACGGCGGTGAGCATCGTCCACCCGTGCTGATCGACGAGCAGCGCGCGCAGGCCATCCATCGAATCCAGTTCGGTCATCATGCCCTGCGCCATGTAGACCATCAGCATCGTCGGGACGACGATCTCGTTGGCGGGGATCGCGATGATGTAGGCCAGCAGGATCACGCCGTCGAGCCCGATCGCCCAGCCGAGGGGATCGAGCGCGTCGGCGGTGCGCGTGGCGAGGCTGACCCCCGAGATCGAGATGTTGGCCAGCAGCCAGATCACCGCGCCGGCCGGCGCTGCCGTGAGCACCGCGCGCCACAGCACGAACAGCGTGCGATCGATCAACGAGGTGTAGAGGATGCGGCCGATGCCGGGACGGCGATACGGCGGCAGCTCGAGGGTGAACGCCGACGCCTCACCGCGCAGCATGGTGCGCGTCAGGACCCACGACACGCCAAGCGTGAACAGCACGCCGAGCACGACGATCGCCAGCACCGCGCCGGCCGCGACCAACGAGGCCACCAGCGGCGGGAACGACGCCGCCACGAACACCGTGGCCAGCATGATCAGCGTCGGGAAGCGGCCGTTGCAGGGCACGAAGTTGTTGGTGAGGATGGCCACCAGGCGCTCGCGGGGCGAATCGATCACGCGCGTGGCGATGATCCCCGCCGCGTTGCAGCCAAACCCCATCGCCATCGACAGCGCCTGCTTGCCGTGCGCGCCGGCGCGCTTGAACAGGTAATCGAGGTTGAACGCGATGCGGGGCAGATAGCCGAGATCCTCGAGGATCGTGAAGATCGGGAAGAAGATGGCCATCGGCGGCAGCATCACGCTAATCACCCACGCCAGTCCGCGGAACACGCCGTGCCAGATGAACCCGGTGAGCCACACCGGCGAGCCCATGCTGGTGAACCAGGCAGCGGCCGCGTCTTCGACGGCGAACAGCGCCGTCGCGATCATCGCCGACGGCACGTTGGCGCCGATGATCGTGAGCCAGAACACCACCGCGAGAATCAGCAGCATCAGCGGCAGGCCGAGCCAGCGCGACGTGACGATGCGATCGATGCGTTGATCGAGCTCGAGCGGACGCGCGCCTTCGTCGCGCACCGCCCGCTTGGCCACGCGTTCCACCTCGCCGTAGAGCGAGGACACGACTTCCTCGCGGAAGCCGGCTTCGAGCGAACGCCGCAACGCGCCGGCTTCGCGGATGATGTCGGCCGGGGCGATCGCGCGGGCGTCGCTCATTGCGCCCCCTGCAGCGCGATCTTGCGGCTGAAGCGCGCGTCGGGCGCCTGCTGGCGCCGCACGAGATCGGCGAGGCGCCCGCTCGTCAGCGCTTCTTCCACGGACGCATCGCCGTCGAGCAGGCGGATCGCGATCCAGCGCGCGTTCGGCACGCCGGGCGCGGCGGCCTCGATCATCGGGACCAGCTTCGTCACCGCGCGCTCGAACTCGGCCGTGCCCTTCGAGCGCAGCGGGCTCGTGACGGTTTCGCCGGACACGACGTTGGTGACTTCCTGTAGCAGCGCCATCACGTTCTCACTGGTGCGGGCCACGATGGGCACCGCCGGCACGCCGAGATCACGCGCCAGGGATCGTGTGTCCACTTCGATGCCGCGCCGCTTCGCTTCGTCGATCAGGTTCACCGCCACCACCACGCGATCGGTGATTTCGAGGACCTGCAGCACGAGATAGAGATTGCGCTCGAGCGCGCTGGCATCGACGACCACGACCGTGCAGTCGGGACGCCCGAACAGCAGGAAATTTCTTGCCACTTCCTCGTCGTCCGAGGCCGACAGCAGCGAGTAGGTGCCGGGCAGGTCGACGAGCTTGTAGCGCTTGCCGGCAAACTGGAATGCGCCTTCCGCGCGGGTCACGGTCTTGCCGGGCCAGTTGCCGGTGTGCTGGCGCAAACCGGTCAGGGCGTTGAACAACGTGGACTTGCCGGTGTTGGGATTGCCGGCGAGCGCAATCACCGCATCGACGCCGCCCACGGCGGCGCCAAGCTGCGCCATCTCGGCATGGATCGGGCAGGTCTCGCACGCGTGAGGAGTGCTGGCCATCAGCGTGCCCCTTCCGCGACCAGTCCTTCGACACGTGTTCGTTCGCTCAGGGCAAGCGGTTTCACCAGCACGCGATCGGACTGCTCACGGCGCAGCGCGATGGTGGTGCCGCGCAGCCGATACGCGCGTGGGTCGCCGCTGAATGGCTCCAGCTCGCTGCGCACGCGCGCGCCGGGCGTGAAGCCGAGATCGAGAAGTCGGCGCCGGGCAAAGCCGCGGAACAACGGATCGAGCGCGACGATGTCGGCCGCGGCGCCCGAGGGCAGATGGGTCAACGGCATCAGGCCGGCAACGGTGGTGCGAGGCTCGGTGGCCGTGGCGGTGACGTGCACGTTCGCCGCAAGCATCGGCGCCAGGCGGTATTCGTTCTCGCCGTCGCTCAACACGATG
>JALDXK010000592.1:0-4197 GCA_032155105.1 Acidobacteriota bacterium | reverse complement strand
GCGATCAGCCGGTGATCTTCCTGGCGCTGCGCTCGGCGACGCTGCCGCTGTCGACGGTCAACGAGTACGCGGAGACGATCGGCCAGCGCATTTCGATGGTCAGCGGCGTCGCGCAGGTGCAACTGTTCGGTGGTGCGAAGTACGCGGTCCGCGTCGACGTCGATCCGCGGCGGCTGTCGTCGCGCGGCATCGGCATCGACGAAGTGGCCTCGGCGATCCAGAACGCCAACGTCAACCTGCCGACCGGAACGATGTACGGCAGCGCGCGCGCGTTCACGGTGCTCGCCAACGGCCAGCTGTTCCGCGCCGCCAACTACGCGCCGATGATCGTCACCTACCGCAACGGCAACCCGGTGCGACTCAACGAGGTGGCGCGGGTCTACGACGGCATCGAGAACGACAAATCGGCCAATTACTACCGGGGCCTGCGCAACATCACCCTCGCCATCCTCAAGCAGCCCGGCACCAACGTCGTGGCGGTGGTCGATTCGATCAAGGAGTTGATGCCGGTCTTCCGCGATCAGTTGCCGCCGGGAGTACTGCTCGACGTTCGCACCGATCGCTCGGTCTCGATCCGCGAATCGGTGCACGACGTGCAGCTGACGCTCTACCTGACGTTCGTGCTGGTCGTGACCGTGATCTTCATCTTCCTGCGCAGCGCCGTGGCGACGATCATCTCGGGCCTGACCCTGCCGGTGACGATGGCCGCGACGTTCGCGGTGATGTACCTGTGCAACTACAGCCTCGACAACCTGTCGCTGATGGCGCTCACGCTCAGCGTCGGCTTCGTCGTCGACAACACCATCGTGATGCTGGAGAACATCGTCCGGCACATCGAGATGGGCAAGTCGCCGAAGCAGGCGTCGTACGACGGTTCGAAGGAAGTGGCGTTCACCATCGTCGCGATGACGGTGTCGCTGGTGGCGATCTTCATCCCGGTGCTGTTCATGGGCGGCCTGGTCGGCCGGCTGCTCGAGGAGTTCGCCGTCACCATCGCCGTCGCGATCATCGTCTCCGGCGTCGTGTCGATCAGCCTGACGCCGATGCTGTGCAGCCGCTTCCTGAAGCCGCTGTCCGAGACCCGGCACGGTGCGTTCTACAACGCCACCGAGCGGATGTTCGAAGCGTGGCTGCGGGCGTATGACTGGTCGCTGCGCCTGTGCCTCAAGCATCGCTTTGCCACGGCCGTGGCGTCGCTGTTCCTGATCGGCGGCTCGGCTTACCTGTTCACCATCGTGCCAACCGGCTTCCTGCCGAGCGAAGACCAGGACCGCTTCAACATCAGCGTCGAAGGCATCCAGGGCATCGGTTTCGAGGAGATGTCGCGCCACCAGATGGAAGTGGCGGAGATCGTCGCGCAGGATCCCGACATCATCGGGTTCAGCAACAACATCGGCGGTGGTGGCGGCGGCCAGCTGAACCAGGGCCGCATGGGCGTGGACCTGAAGCCGAAACGCGAGCGCACGCGCTCGGTCGATCAGATCATCGCCGACCTGCGCCCGCAGGTGGCGAAGGTACCCGGCGTGCGCGTGTTCATGGTCAACCAGCCACCGATTAACCTCGGCGGCCAGCAGGGCGCGCGCAGCATCTACCAGTTCACGCTGCAGGACACCGATACCACTGTGCTCTACAAGTCGGCGCCCTTGCTCGAGGATCGCATCAAGGACATTCCCGGCGTCACCGACGTCAACAGCGACCTGCGCCTCAACAACCCGCAGATCCAGGTCGATCTTGATCGCGATCGCATCTCCTCGCTCGGGCTGACGGTCAACCAAGTGCAATCGGCACTCTACAACGCCTACGGCACGCGCCAGATCTCGCAGATCTACGCGTCCAACAACCAGTACGCCGTGGTGATGGGCGTGGCGCCCGAGTTCCAGCAGGATCCCGCCGCGATGTCGTTGCTCTACGTCCGATCGTCGTCCGGCAAGCTGGTGCCGCTGAACACGGTGGCGAAGGTCACGACCGGCGCCGGGCCACTGAGCGTCGGCCACACCGGGCAATTGCCATCGGTGACGATCTCGTTCAACCTCGCGCCGGGCGTCGCGCTCGGCGACGCCGTGGCGCAGATCGAGGCCGCCGCCGCTGAGGTGCTGCCGGCCACCGTCTCGACGCGCTTCCAAGGCACGGCCCAGGCGTTCCAGGATTCGATGCGCGGCCTCGGCCTGGTCCTGATCATGGCGATCGTCGTGATCTACCTCGTGCTCGGCATCCTCTACGAGAGCTACACGCAGCCGCTGGTGATCCTGTCGGGTCTGCCCGCGGCCGGCTTCGGCGCGCTGCTGACGCTGCTCATCTTCCGGAGCGAGTTGAGCCTGTACGCGTTCGTCGGCGTGATCATGCTGGTCGGCCTGGTCAAGAAGAACGGCATCATGATGGTGGACTTCGCCGCCGTGGCCGAGCGCGAGCACGGCAAGACGCCGCTCGAAGCCATCCACGAAGCGTGCCTGGTGCGCTTCCGGCCGATCATGATGACCACGATGTGTGCGCTGGTTGGCACGCTGCCGATCGCGCTGGGCGCGGGCGCGGGCGCCGAGTCGCGCCGGCCGCTCGGCCTCGCCGTGGTGGGGGGCCTGCTGGTGTCGCAGTTGTTGACCCTCTACATCACGCCGGTGTACTACGTGTATATCGAGAACGCGCGGCTGCGCCTCACCCGCAAGCGCACGCACGAGCGCGACGAACCGATCGTCACCGAATCATCGCCGCTGCCTCCGCTCGCCGAAGCACAGCGGCCGATGCAGCAATCGTCTGAAGACCGTTTCTGACCCATCTCGAGGCGCGCGTAAGTCATGGCCGACGCGACCTGCCCACACATCGACGCCGTCACCGAGGTCACGCCGGCGGCGCGCTACGAGTGCGACGAGTGCATCACGACCGGGTCACGGTGGGTGCACCTGCGGACCTGCCAGCACTGCGGCGGCACCAGGTGCTGCGACAATTCGCCGAACCGCCATGCCACCAGGCACGCACAGGTTACCGGTCATCCGGTGATCGCGTCGGCGGAGCCGGGCGAGCGCTGGCTGTATTGCTATCCTGACGACGCCTTCGCTGAGTACTGACTGCCGTGGATGCCAGCGCGTGGCCGGCGTTGCCGTACGAGGGGTGGAAAGCCACCTACGCCACGCTGCACCTGTGGTCGCAAGTGGTCGGCAAGGTGGCGTTGGCCCAGTCGCCGCCCGTCAATCACAGCTGGGGCATCGCGTTCCATCTCACGCCGCGCGGGCTCTCCACGCTCACGCTGCCGCACGGCGCGCGCACCTTCACGATCGAATTCGACTTCATCGCCCATGAGCTCGTCGTCCGCACCTCGGACAACGACACGCGCCGGCTCGCCCTGGAGCCGCAGTCGGTGGCCACTTTCTACGCGCGGTTGATGGCGCTGCTGCGGGACATGTCCCTGCCGGTCCGCATCTGGCCGGTGGCGGTGGAACTGCCGGAACCGATTCGCCTCGATCGCGATGCCGAGCACCATCACTACGATGCGGCGGCGGCGGCCCGCTTCTGGCGCCTGCTGACGACGATCGTGCCGATCCTCAACAGCACACGGTGCAGCTTTGTTGGCAAGTCGAGCCCGGTGCATTTCTTCTGGGGCAGCTTCGACGTGGCGGTGACGCGGTTTTCAGGACGCCCGGCGCCGCCCCGCGACGGCCCGGCGTTCATGCGCGAGGCCTACTCGCACGAAGTGATCAGTCACGGATTCTGGCCGGGCAACGCCGCCTTGCCCGAGCCGGCGTTTTACGCCTACGCCGCGCCCGAACCGGCCGGCTTGCGAGACCAACCGGTGCGTCCGTCGGCCACGTACTACCACCGTGAGATGAGTGAATTCATCCTGCCCTACGAGGCGGTCCGCACGTCGCCAACTCCGGAGCAGGACCTTCGGGACTTCGTGAACAGCACCTACGACGCCGCGGCGCGACTCGCAAACTGGGATCGGGCGTCGCTGGAGAAAATCTTACAGAAGTAAGGGAGGTCGTAAGGACTAGAAGAAAACACCTTTCAATGCGCATGAACGCATTTCACAAAGGTCCTTGTAATCCCATCTTCTCATCTTCTGCAATGGCCTTTCGTCAGCCTTTGGGCTTGTCGGGCTTCAGTTCCAGCTTCGGATAGTACGGCGTCTCGAGCTTCTGGAACTTGTCCAGCCACTTCGCGCCGGCTTCGCCGGGCGTGAAGCTCCAGTCCTGCCGGTGATAGTTC
>JALDXK010000591.1:0-4203 GCA_032155105.1 Acidobacteriota bacterium | reverse complement strand
ATCCAGAAACGCGACCTCGAGGCCATCGTGTCGGCGTCGGGCAAGATCGAGCCGAAGAAGACCGTGAACATCAGCGCCCAGACCATGGGGCGAGTCACGCGGCTCGGCGTGCAGGAAGGCGACCGCGTCAAGCAGGGCCAGTTCCTGCTGCAGATCGATCCGGTGAACGCGGAAGCCGCGGTGCGCCGCGACATCGCGGCGGTGGCCGGTGCGGCGACCTCGCTCGAACAGTCCAAGGTGGGCTTGCAGAGCGCCCGCGCCAGCCTGGAAGTGGCCCGCCAGAACCTCAAGCGCCAGAAGGAGTTGTGGACCGCCGGCCTGACCACGCGCGAAACGCTCGAGCGCGCGGAGGCCGAAGTCGAAGTCCGTGAGAGCGATTTGAAGGCGCGCGAGCAGGAGATCAAGACCCGCGAGACACAGCTCAACCAGCAGCAGGCCGGGCTCGCCGCCAGCCAGCACACGCTGGCGCAGGTGCGCTTCGACGCGCCGTTCGATGGCATCGTCACGCGCCGCAACGTTGAAGAGGGCGAGAACGTGGTGATCGGCACGATGAACAATGCCGGCACGGTGCTGCTCACGGTTGCCGACATGTCGACGATCGAAGCGGAAGTCGAGGTCGACGAGACCGACATCCCATTCGTCCGCATGGGCCAACTCGCCAAGATCGAGATCGACGCGATCCCGGATCGCGTGTTCAACGGCAAGGTCACCGAGATCGGCAACAGCCCGATCCAGACGACCGGCACGGGCACAATGCGGACGGCGACGAACTTCAAGGTGACGATCACCATCGACGGGCAAATTCCCGACGTGCGTCCCGGCTTCACGTGCACGGCGGAAATCACGACGGCCACCAAGGACAAAGTCACTTCGGTGCCGATTCAGTCGATGACCATCCGCGAGCTGACCTTCGATGCGGGCGGCAACGTGATCCATGAACCGCGGCCGCCGCGGAAGGGCTTCCGCTTCGGTCCGCCGCAGGCGCAGACGGCGCCGGCTGCGGCGGTGGAACTCAAGCCGGGCCAGAAGCGCGAGGAACGCGAAGGCGTGTTCGTGATGCGCGACGGCAAGGCCGCGTTCGTCGAAGTAGAGACGGGCATTGCCGGCGAGCGCTACCTGGAAGTGCTGACCGGCCTGAAGGAGGGCGATCAAGTGATCACCGGTCCATTCGATTCGGTGCGCGGCATGTACGAAGGCGACGTCGTGCGCACGGCGCCGCGGCCCGGCGCACAACCAGGTTCATAGCGGTAGGTAGAGGCGGGACGTTCTCGTCTGCCGAAGCTTTAGCGAAGGCGGACGTCCCGCCTGACTGACCATGTCACAGATTCTCGAATCCGTCCGGCTCGCGCTCGCGTCGATCTGGGCCAACAAGCTCAGATCGATGCTGACGCTGCTTGGCAACATCGTCGCCGTGTCGTCGATCATTACCGTGGTCGCGCTGCTCACCGGCGTGAACGCGGCGGTGTCGGACGCGATCGTCTCGGACCTGGGCGCCGACTCGTTCACCATCACGCAGATGGGCATCACCCAGAATGAGGACGATTTCGAGCGGATGCGCAATAACCCGCTGGTCACGCTCGAGGACGCGCAGGCGGTGCAGCGCTTCGCCAGCTCGGTGGGCTCGATCATGGCGCAGGCGCAAAACCGGACGCGCATCGCCTACCGCGATGAGGAGCTTGAAACGGTGCAGGTCCAGGGCGTCAGCGATCGGTATCTCGACTTCGCGACGTTCGACGCCGAGCGCGGCCGCATGATCACGCCCACCGAGGTCAACCGGAAGCGGCTGGTCACGCTGATCGGCTGGGGCACTGCCGATCGGCTGTTCGGCTCCGAGGATCCGCTCGACAAGAAGATCAGGATCGCGGGCGTACCGTTCACCGTGGTCGGGGTCAGCAAGAAGAAGGGCGCTGCGTTCGGGCAGTCGCTCGACGAATTCGTGGTCATTCCGCTCGGCGCGTATCAACGGCTATTCGGGACGCGGCAGTCGCTGCAGTTGATGGTCAAGCCGCGCGACGCGACGCTGGCCCAGTACGCCAAGGACGAAGCGCGCGTCGCCCTGCGGGTCGATCGCGGGCTCAAGCCGTCCGAGCCGGACAACTTCGGGATTGTCGCGTCGGATTCGGTGCTCGGCATCTTCCAGGCGGCCACGGCCGGCATCGCCGTGCTGCTGGTCGGCATCGTCGGCCTGTCGCTGCTGGTCGGCGGCATCGTGATCATGAACATCATGCTGATGGTGGTCAGCGAGCGGACGCGCGAGATCGGCCTGCGCAAGGCGCTCGGCGCGAAACGGCGCGACATCATGTCGCAGGTGCTGACCGAGTCGGTGACCTTGTCGGTGGTCGGCGGCATCGTCGGGATCGCCCTGGGGGCGCTGTTCTCGACGATCATTTCGTCGTTGACCCCGGTCCCGTCGTCGGTCGAGGTGTGGTCGGTCGTTCTCGGCGTCGTGATCACGGCGGCGGTCGGGCTCTTCTTCGGCTGGATGCCGGCGCGCCGGGCGGCGATGCTGGACCCGATCGAAGCCTTGCGGCGGGAATAACTCGTGGCGACCTTCATCAAACAGTTCGCGCTGATGCGCGAAACCGCGCAGATGGCGTTCGACACCTTGCGCACCAACAAGATGCGCTCGGCCCTGACCGTGCTCGGCGTGGTCATCGGTGTGACGTCGATCGTCGGCATGACGTCGCTGATTCGCGGCTTCGACAACTCGCTGCGCGACATGTTCAGCTCGCTCGGACCGAACACCATCTTCGTGCAGAAGTTCGGCGCGCTCAGCATGTCGTCGGGCGCCTCGTTCATGGAGCTGGCACGCCGGCCCAACATTACCGTCGACGACATGAAGGCGATCGAACGGTTGTCGACGACCGCCGGCATGGTCGACGTCTGGCTTGGCGGCGGCGGGCCGGGACAGCCCTCGATCGAGCGGATGTTCTACCAGGGTGAGCGCACGCGGCCGCTGCCGATCATGGGCACCACCGAACATTACGTCGACATCAATTTTGCCCAGCTGCACGCCGGCCGCTCGTTCACCGCGCAGGAAGTGCAGCGCGCCCGCCAGGTGGCGGTCATCGGCTACGGCCCGTACGAGGCGCTGTTCGAGAAACGCGGCATCGACCCGATCGGCAAGCCGGTGCGCGTCGGCCGCAACGAGTACACGATTATCGGCGTGGTCGGCAAGCGGCCGTCGCCCGGTGGATTCGGCCTCGGCGTGGACGATTTCGCGATCGTCCCCTTCACGGCGTTCCGGAAGCAATTTGGCAGCGAGCGCACGCAACGCGGACCGTTCGGCATGCCGGTCGCGGTGATCGTGCTTCCCAAGGAAGGCGTCAGCCGGGCTGAGACGATGCGAGAAGTCGAAGCGATCATGCGCATCCGTCATGGCCTGACGCTCGACAAGCCGAACGACTTCGATATCGTCACGTCCGACGCCATCCTCGCCGTCTGGGATCAGATTTCTGCCGCGATCCTGCTGGCGCTCGTCGTGATCTCGTCGATTGCGCTGATGGTCGGCGGCATCGGCGTGATGGCGATCATGACCATCTCGGTGACCGAGCGCACCCGCGAGATCGGCGTGCGCAAGGCGATCGGCGCGCGCAACCGGGAGATCCTCGTCCAGTTCCTGATCGAAGCTGCGGTGCTGACCAGCGTCGGCGGCCTGTTGGGCGTGCTGATGGGCAGCGCCATCGGCCTGGTCGTCAACCTCGTTTCCGGCTTCCCGGTGTCACTGCCGTGGTGGTCGTTCGCGCTGGGCCTCGGTTTTTCCGCATCGATCGGCATCTTCTTCGGCATGCTGCCGGCGTGGCGGGCGTCGCGACTCGATCCGATCGAAGCACTGCGCTACGAATAACGCGCGGCACAGCCGCGACGAGCGGTCACGGCCGGTTGTCGTGTTCGGCCGCACCTTCCCTCGCGCGCGCGCCGGCGAGGATGCTGGCGATCGAATAGTTGCCTTCGTGGCAGGCGTACTCATAAATTATCTTGTCGGTGCGCTTGAACGGCAGCTCGCCGGTGAACGGCGCCGTAAACGTGTCCGGATCGTCCAGGGTGAAGCGATACAGGATGGTGTCTGCTCCTGTGAGCGAGAATCGTTCTGTGACCTTGAGGTTTTCAGACGCCCCCCGATACGCCCACAGGATCTCCGTCTGCTCGAGCTGCGCCGGATGGATGTTGGTGGTCTCCACCACCAGGGTGTCGCCTTCCCAA
>JALDXK010000590.1:0-4207 GCA_032155105.1 Acidobacteriota bacterium | reverse complement strand
ATACGGGGCGGTGCTCATCGACTCCATGCCGCCGGCGACCGCGATGTCGATGTCTCCGGTCTGGATGCCCTGCTGGGCGAGCATCACGGCCTTGAGGCCAGACCCGCAGACCTTGTTGATGGTGAGCGCCGCGACGTGGTCTTTGAGACCGCCTTTGAGCGCCGCCTGGCGCGCCGGTGCCTGGCCGACACCGCCCGAGACGACGTTGCCCATGATGCACTCGTCGACGATCGCGGGATCGATCCCCGCGCGCGCCACCGCTTCGCGAACCACCATCGCGCCCAGCTCGGGCGCGGTGAAGTCCTTCAGCGTGCCAAGAAACTTGCCGGTGGGGATCCGCACTGCGCTGACGATGAATGCGTGTCTCATGGGAATGGATCCATTTTATGCGGATCCAATCAGCGAGCACAGATCGTTGACGATGCCCGCGGCGGTCACGGCTGGGCCTGCGCCGGGTCCGGTGATCACGAGCGGCACCTCTTTGTACCGCCTGGATCGGAACACGATGATGTTGCTGGTGCCGCTCGCCGTGCCCATCGCGTGCTCGCGAGGCACGGCTTTCAGTCCCGCCGTCACGCGCCGCGCTGATGCCGACACCACGTACCGCAGCACGTGGCCGTTGGCCGCGGCACGCGCGGTTCGCGCGCGCCAGTCCTCGTCCAGCTCGGGCAGCCGGCGCATGAACTCCTTCAGCGACAACGCGCTGAACGCGCGGGGGACGAGATCCTCTGGCGCCGGCGGCGGGCCCTGGTAGCCGAGCATGCGCCCCAGGATCAATCCCTTGCGCGCCGCATCGCGGCCCGACAGATCCTCACGCGGGTCCGGCTCGGCATAGCCGCGGTCCACCGCTTCGCGGACCGCCTCTGAAAAGGGCCGGCCGCTCGACACCGCCGAGAGCACGTACATCAACGTACCGCTGACACAGCCGTCGATGTTCGACACGCGATCGCCGGCCTCATCGAGTTTCTTGAACGTGTCGATAATCGGCAGGCCCGCGCCCACGGTGGCTTCGAACTTGATCGCTCGACCGTGCTGCGCCGCCGTCTGCCGCAGGCGCTCGTAGCTGTCGAGCGGGCCCGCCAGCGGCTTCTTGTTCGCGAGCACGACGTCGAAGCCGCGTTCGAGCGCCGACGCGATCACCGACGCCGTGTCTTCGCTGGTCACGTCGACGATGATCGGATCGGTGACGGCGTGCGCGGCGACGGTGGCGAGTGCCTGCATCGCCGAAGCGGCGCGCCCGCCCAGGCTGGCAAGCAGGGCGCCCTTGTCTTTCGCGCTGGCGAGACGCAGCAGGCGCGCCCGCGACAGGCCCTTTGGATCGAAGACATAGCCCGATCGATCCATCAGCGCGACGATGCGGAACTCCGCCTTCGCGCCGCTACGGCGCGACAGGCGGCCGTTGCCGGAACGCGCCGCCATCTGATCGGTGAGCTCACGGCCGACGCGCCCGAAGCCGAGCAGCACCACATCGGTGTGCGTCTGCACGTCCGATCGCCCGCCGCCGATCTTCGACAGTTGAAACTCGGCGTGCACGCGTCGCGCCGCATCAGCGGCATCACCGGCGCCGACCACGAAAGAGATGTTGCGTTCCGACGACCCCTGCGCGATCGCCACGACGTTGACGCGGCCGCGCGCGAGGGCGCCGAAGACACGCGCGGAAATCCCCGGAGTGCCCACCATGCCGTCGCCGACGACGGCGATCACCGCCATGCCTTTCTTCCCGCTCACGCCGTCGATCAGGCGCTGATCGATCTCCTGCTGGAACGCCTTGCGCAGCGCGTGCACGGCGCGCTCGGCGTCGGCCTCGGGCACCGTGAAGCCGATCGAGCTTTCAGACGAGGCTTGGAAAATGGTCGATACCGACAGTCCTGCCGCATCGACCGCGGCGAAGGTTTTTGCCGCCACGCCGTGCACGCCGATCATTCCCTTACCGGCCACCGTGACCACGGCTTGTCCGGGCAGCACCGCGATCGCCTTGACCGGGTATCCGTCCACGGAGCGGCGCCCCGATACCGTGGTGCCGGGCAGTGTCGGATCGATGAACGACCGCACGTGCAGCCGCACGCGCGTGTCGGCGATCGGAATCAGCGCGCGCGGGTGGAGCACCTTCGCCCCGTAGTGGGCGAGCTCGCCGGCTTCGCGATGATGCAGGTCGGGAATCACCCGCGCGTCTGCCACCATGCGCGGGTCGGCGGTGAGAATGCCGGGCACGTCCTTCCACAACTGCACCTGCCGTGCGGAAAGCGCGCGCCCGAGCAGCGTGGCGGTGAGATCCGAGCCGCCGCGGCCGAGCGTGGTGATGCTGCCATCAGGTCCCTGCCCGGTAAAGCCGGGGACTACCGCGACCACGCCCTTCGCGAGCAGCGGCCGCAAGAGCTTCCGGGCCGCCACCGACGCAGTGTCGAGGCGCGGAGTGGCGGCGCCGTGACGGCCATCGGTGCGGACGATCGCGGTGGCTTCGATGAACGTGCACTTCTTGCGCAGCGCCTTGAGCGCCGCCGTCAGTAGTTGCGCCGACAGCCGCTCGCCGCGCGCGACCAGCACGTCCTGGGTGCGCGGATCGAGATGGCCAAGCACCGCCACCCCGGAACACAGGTGCTCGTACTCGCGGGCGACTGCGCGGACTTCCGCACGCAGCGCGGTACGTTGCCGGCCGGGGCCCAGCAGAGCGCGCGTGGCACGGTCGTGCATCTGCTCGAACGCCGCGGCGGCCCGCGCCGCCGCGTCGGTGGCGCCGGTGAGCAGCAGATCGGTCACGCCCGCGAGTGCGGACGCCACCACGACGAGCGGGCCGCGATGCGCGGCGATCTGTTTCGCCGCTCGGGCGATGGCCTTCGCGTCGGCGAGCGAAGCGCCGCCGAACTTCCAGACTTCGACATCCATTGAATGGGCTCCCGCGGGAGGGGGATTACCGGGTCGTCCGACAGGCTAACCGCTTGACGCTGTCCTCACCAAGCAGATGGGCGAGGCGCGAGCGGATCAATCCAATCGACGCATGGACGGCATCAATCCACGCGTTGGACTCGGCGGCGACGTGCAGCGTGCCGTCGGAGCCGAGGCGCGCGCTGGTCGCCTTTGCGATCGCCGGCCCAACAGCCAGGCGCCACGCAAACGTCACCTTCTCGTCGGTGAGCGGCGCCTTGCGAATCACGTCCGCTACGAGGGCCGGCATCACTTTGTTGGCCTGGATCACAACGAGGCAGGATAGCATTTGGGCGAAATGCAAAGTTAAAAATGAAAAATGACAAATCACAAATCACGGGTTAGCGACATGCGACTTCCGACATCAGCCATCGTGATCGTGGCAGCGGCGTTTGGTGCGATTGGGGCCGGGCAAGCTCCGCCCAATGCGCCGTGGAATCTGGTCGAACACACGGTCGCGACCGACCTGCGCGGCGGGTATCACGTCACGGCCGCGGACCTGAACAAGGATGGCCGCGTCGATCTGCTCGCGGTGGCGACCGGAGCCAAAGTCGATCTCGTGTGGTTCGAGAATCCCTCATGGACGCGCCACGTGATGGCCTCGGGATTCCCCGGCATGATCAACGCCGATGCGTTCGACGTCGATGGCGACGGGTATCCGGAGGTCGCGCTGCAAAGCGGCTTCAGCACCACCCCCGCCAAGGGCGACGGCCGGATGACGATGCTGTCGAAGGGCGCGGACGTCAACGCGCCGTGGACCGCGAAGGAATTCGATCGCATGCCGTCGGTGCACCGCGTGCGCTGGATGGATGCCGAAGGCAACGGCCGCAAGATTGTCGTCAATGCGCCGCTCGGCGGCGTCAAGGGTGCGCCGCCCGACTACAAGGACAAGGTCGGCATCTATGCCTACAACCCGCGCAACGATCTGAAGCGCGAGGTCATCACCGAAGACGATGAAGGGGTGCTGCACGGCGTGCAGGTCGTGGATTGGGACGGCAAGGGCCGCGAGGCATTACTGAGTGCCAGCTTCATGGGCATTCACCTGCATCGCTACAACAACGGCAAGTGGCTGCGCACCCGGCTCACCGCCGGCAATGCCGAGGCCTGGCCGAAGAACGGGTCGAGCGACGTGGTGGTGTTGAAGACGAAGGCCGGCCGCCAGCTCGCCGCGATCGAGCCGTGGCACGGCAACCAGGTGGTCGTGTATCGCGGCAAGGGGGAGACCTGGGATCAGCGCACGGTGATCGACGACACGCTCAACGACGGACACACGCTGGTGCAGGGC
>JALDXK010000589.1:0-4212 GCA_032155105.1 Acidobacteriota bacterium | reverse complement strand
GCGCTGTTGGTGGGGCCGGCGCCGGCGCGACGGTCTGCGCCGGCAACGACTGCTGTGCGAGCCCGGTGAGGATCACCAGCGCAGCAACCCCTCGGCTCCACGTCCGCCACGCTGACGCGTGCCGGACGTGTCGCTCGGGGCAGGTCGCGTTCACTTCTTGTCTTCTGCCTTCTTCTCGGGCGGTGCTGGCGGGATGGTGACGAGGTCGAACGCCTGCATCGCCGCCTTCATCGAATTGCTGTCGATTTTCGCCGCGCCGGCCTCGCCGTCGCGCACGCCGTAGGCATTGTCGCCGACCGCGCCAAACCGCACCCGCTCGAACTTGCCGTCTTCATAACTCGCGCTGACCACGAGCGCCGGCTTGTCGAGTCCGGTTGGCGTGTTCCCGGTGACGAACGACTCGGCTTTGATCTGCACCAGCTTGTTGAG
The DNA here is from genome assembly GCA_032155105.1 of Acidobacteriota bacterium. Taxonomy (GTDB): domain Bacteria; phylum Acidobacteriota; class Vicinamibacteria; order Vicinamibacterales; family UBA2999; genus 12-FULL-67-14b. Next base: position 3,783 of record JALDXK010000589.1, on the reverse strand, counting down.
GAGGTCGTCGATCGCCGCCGCGTCGGCGGTGTGGCTCGAGCCGCCGACCCTCGTGACTTTCCACGTCTCGGCTTCGCCGGGCTTGGCGGCCGGCACCTTCTCCAGTTCGTAGGTCTTTGGCCCGCCCGGAGCGTCGAGCACCGCGCGAATCTTGGCCAGCGAGAAGGGACGGAATTCGAACAGCTCCTTCTTGCGATAGTCGTCGAAGCTCTTGTTGAGATCGGTCTGCAGCGTACTGTCGACCGTGAACACGATCGGCCGCGACGCATCCCTGGCGTAGGTCTGGTCGTTCTCGGTCTTGCCGACCTGCAGCACCGTCTTCGCGCTTTCCGCACCGATGGTCACGGTCATCGTCGGCTTGTCGAGGCCGTACTTGGCGAAGTCGGTCGCGTTCTCCTCGACGATCTTCGACATGTTCGCGGACGACAGGCGCGTGATGAACCCTTCCACCGCGCTGTAGTCGCTGCGCGCGGCCACCGGCTTCACGATCTTCCAGTCGCTGCCCGCACGCGACAGCTCCATGGTGGTGGCGCCGCGGACCAGGCTGAGCGTATCGGCCTTGTCGCGGTCGAACCTCAGGATCTTCTTGTCGCGCAGCGCGAACGGCTCGCGGTTGAAGCTCGACTCCTGGAACGACGACACCAGGAACACCTTCTTCTCGCCGCCCTTCATGGCATACATGTCGCTCTGCGTGGGGTTCTTGTTCCCCAACACGAACGAGCCGGAGACGCCGCCATCGGCCTTGAACTCCACCGCGATCGGCGGCTGGGCCAGGCCGAACTGCGCGAGATCGGACGGATTGTCGTCGACGTCGCGGACTGATTCGATGTTCGCAATCGCTTGCGCAAGGCTGATCGCTTCCGGCGGATCCGCATCTACCTGCACCGGCTCGATCATCTTCCAGCCGCCGTCCGACTTCCGGAGCAGCGTGGTCTGCCCCTTGCTGGTCAGCTTGATCTCGTTGATCTTGTCGGGCTCGACGCTGAACAGCTTGGTACGGGCCGGCTCGCCCTCGACGGCGGTAGTGGCCGGCCGCGTGGAATCGACGAAGTAGATGTATGCACCCAGGCCCGCCAGTACGACGACGAGCGCAAGTGTCGACCAAATTCCCCTCATCCTACCGTCTCCGCCACCAGGTATAGACGCCCGAGGCGAACACCAGACCCGGAATGATGAAGATGCTGAGGATCATGATCCGGTTCTGCTGATCGGCGGTGAGCGTCAGCCGGTGATCTTGGGGCTGGCGCGGCCGGACGGCGATCATGTTCTCCTGCTGCGCGAGCCAGTTGAGCGAGTTCATGAAGAAGTCGCGATTGCCCTGCACGCCAATCGCCACGTTGGCGGCAAAGTCGGAGTCGCCCACCGCGACGACACGCGTTTCCGGCGTGGCCGGCGCATCGGCGTCGGGACTGGCGTTGGCGGGCTTCGGCGGCGTCACCGTGGCCGGCGCCGACACCGCGGCCGCGAGCGTGATCGGTCCTTCCTTGTCGCCCTTGTCGGCGTTGAATTCGACCTGTCCCTTGCCGGACGAAATCGACGAGATGTCGGCTTCCGACCAGCTCTGCTGGCTGGTGTTCACCAGCGGCTGCGCGGTGTGGCTGTTAGATCCGCCCGGGATCGGCGTCATCGATCGCGCCATCGGGTAGGCCGTGAGCACGCGGAAGCCCTGCGTAATCGGGTGCGACGGATACTGCGCCGCCACCGGCACCGAGGCGTCGGTGCCGAGCATCTGGCCGACGCCGCTGGCGTCGAGCACCACGTCGTTGCCGGCGCTGATGCCCCAATCGGTGAGGAACTGGGTGAGGAGCGGCTGCGCAGCGCCAGCCTTGGCGGGCGGATCGAGCAACACCAGCACCTTGCCGCCCTTGGCGACATACGCGTTGAGCGCCTCGATCTCCGGCGGAAAGAAATCCGTCGTCGGACCGGCGATCACAACGATCGTCGCGTCGTCGGGGACCGCCTTCTGCGTGACCAGCAGCAGCGATTCGACGGCGAAGTTGTCCTGCTTCAACGCCTCGGTAATGGTGCTGTAGCCGGTGCGATCGCTCGACGCCGTGTCTTTTTCACCGTGGCCCTGCGTGAAATACACCTTGCGGGCCTGGCCGGTGATCGCCTTGATCAATCCGTTGGTCAAGTCCTGTTCGTTCGACGAGCTGACGCGCTCGGTCCGGCCCTGATAGTTGATCAGGATCGTCGGCAGCGTTTCGATTTTTGCCTCGGTGGCGCGGGTCGGCTGCCGATCCGGATCGACGAACTCGGTTTTCACCTGCGTCGACTGATAGGAGAACTCGTCGAGCCGATCGCGGTGGATGTCCTGCCGATCCTGCCGTTCATAGACGACGAAGTTCACCGGCTCCTTGAGGTCCTTCAGGATTTTCACCGTCTGGTCGGAGAGGCTGAACACCTGGTTCGCGGTGAAGTCCCAGCGCTTGTTCTGCCGCGTGCCGAGATAATTGATCGCCACGAGGATGCCGAGGAAGACGACGATGCTGACGATCGACAGCGTGCCGTACTTGGCGCCGCGGCCCTTGTAGAAGTCAGCCACGTCGCGCCACTGGCCGGCCATGTAGATGAGCACGGTGGCGAGGCCGGCCCACGCCATGTAGGTCGCGTACTGGTTCCAGTCCGGGTAGAACATGCGGATGGCCACCGCGCCAAACACCAGCGCGGTGCCAATCCAGCCGACGATGCCGAGAATTTTCTGCATGGCTTAGCCTCGCCACCTTTCGCTATCCACCGACTTGGCGGTGAGGAACAGGCCGAAGGCCATGAAGCTCAGGTAGTAGATGACGTGCTTCGTATCGATGATGCCTTTCGCGAAGTCGTCGAAGTGTTCGGTCAGCGACAGGTACGCCAGCACGCTCTGCGTGGTCGGGCCGACGAACGTGCTGATCCAGTTGATCACCCACAGCATCAGGAACACCGCGAAGGTGGCCATCGCCGCGACGATCTGGTTCTTGGTGAGGCTCGAGATGAACAGCCCAAGCGAGAGGAAGCAGCCGCCCATCATCAGCAGGCCGAGGTAGCCGGTGACGATCGGCTTCCATTCCGGATTGCCGTAGATGAACAGGATGCCGATATGGATCGCCGTCACCGCGAGCATCGAGCCATACAGGAACATGGCGCCGAGGAACTTGCCGAGGATGATCTGGACGTCGGTGATCGGCGAGGTGAGCAGCAGTTCGATGGTGCCCGAACGCTTCTCCTCCGAGTAGGTGCGCATCGTGATCAGCGGGAACAGGAACAGCATGATCACGGTGGTGTTCATCAGCGTGGGGCCGATCAGCATCTGGTTGATGTTCAGGGGCTGGTTCGGGTTCATGCCCATCTGCATGCTCTGCTGCTCGAAGAAGGCGAGCGGGACGTAGAAGAACCATCCGAACAGCAGCGCGAAGAAGCCGATCAGCACGTAGCCGATCGGGCTCGAGAAATAGGCGTTGAGCTCGCGTTGGGCGATGGCCAGGATGTTACGCATTCGACACCCCCGTTTCAGCCGTTTCGACGGCCTCCGTGTTCTCCGCCGCAGGCGCGGGCTCCGTGTTCTCTTCAGTAATGAGACTCAAGAAGATGTCCTCGAGGCTCAGACGCATTGCGCGCAGCTCGAGGAGGCCCCAGCCCCCACGGACGATGGCCGCGGCCACGTCGCGGCGGACGTCGGTGTCCTTCTCGCTGTCCACCTGGAAGGCCGCCTTCGCCGAGCCTTCAGCGCCCGAGCCGCTTCCCTGCGGCGCGGCGCTGACGTTGACCACACCGGGCACGCTGCGCAGCGCGTCATTGACGGTG
>JALDXK010000588.1:0-4217 GCA_032155105.1 Acidobacteriota bacterium | reverse complement strand
GGAGCGTGAAGTACCAGAAGAAGCACGGCATCGACACCGCGCTGGCCAGCCTGGCGGAAGACGCGTCGGTCCGGGTGCAGCACCTCGCCAAGCGCGTGTATCGCGCGCTGGATCTCTCCGGGTATGCGCGTGTCGATCTGCGGCTCAAGGACAACGGCGAGATGTACGTGATTGAAGCCAACCCGAACCCGCAGCTGGCGCAGGGCGAGGACTTTGCCGAGTCGGCGCAACGCGCCGGCGTGACCTATGCGAAGCTGATCGAGCGCATTATCTCTCTCGGCCTGCAATGGCAGCCGAGCCGGATGAAGTGAAGTTGAAAATTAAAAGTTAAAAGTTAAAAGTTAAAAGTTAAAAGTTAAAAGTTAAGAGTATGAAGCTCGCGATTCGGCAGCTGGCAAAATCACCGGGCTATACGCTCGCCGCAGTGACGACGCTCGCGCTGGCGATAGGCGCGTCAACGGCCATCTTCAGCGCGGTCTATGCGGTGTTGCTGAAGCCGATGCCGATCCGCGAGCCGCAGCAGCTGGCGATCGGCTGGGGAACGAGCGCCGCGCTGAACATGCGGGTCATCGAGCTGTCGTACCTCGACATCCAGGACATTGGCGAGGCCACTGCGCACGTGGGCCGCGTCGCGTCGTTCGGGGCATCGGCCTGGACGGACGTGCTCGAGGGCGACGGCGGCGGCGAGCCGCTCAAGGTGGCCAGCGTCGGCGTGTCGGGCACGTTTTTCGACGTGCTCGGCGCGGCGCCGCGGCTCGGCCGCGTCATCACACCCGACGACGATCGCACGACCAGCGCGCGGGTGATCGTGCTGAGCCACACGCTATGGTCGACGCGCTTCGGCTCGGACCCGCACATCGTCGGCAGGAACCTGCGGTTCGACGATCAACCGCATGAGGTCATCGGCGTGATGCCGGCCTCATTCGATTACCCGCGCGGCACGGAGGCCTGGAAGGCCATCGCGCCGATTCTCGGCGCCGTGCCGGTCGTCGAAGGCGGCCCCAATCCGATGCGCGGCGTCGGCGTGCTGTTCATGATCGGCCGGCTGAACAGCGGCGTCACGCCGGAAGCTGCCCAGGCGGAGTGGATCCGCGCCAACGCGCAGGTACGGGCCAGGACGATCGGTCCGACGTGGGACATCTCGGTCACGCCGTTCCTCGATCACCACATCGGCCCGGCGCGCCAGGCGATGTGGGCGCTGTTCGGTGCCGTTGGCGTGTTGCTGCTGATCGCCTGCGCGAACGTCTCGGGGCTGATGCTCACGCGTGTGTCGTTGCGCACTCGTGACGATGCGGTGCGCGTGGCGATTGGCGGCACGCGAGGCGCCATCGCGCGACTGTGGGCGGCCGAGACGGTGTGGCTCACCGTGATCGGCGGCGCGCTTGGCCTGCTGATCTGCCAGTGGCTGATCGGCACCATCATCGCGCTGGCGCCCGAAGGCATTCCCCGGATCGACGAAGTGGCGATCGACTGGACCGTTGCCGGCTTCAGCATCCTGACGATGGCGGTCGCGACGCTGCTGTGCGCGGCGGCGCCGATTCGTCACGCGAACGTCGTCAACCTCACCGAGTCTCTCAACGACGGCAGCCGCACGGTCGCCGGCGGACGATCGTATCGCACCCGATCGTCGCTGCTCGTCGTCCAGATTGGTCTCGCCGTGGTGCTGCTCGTCGCCGCCGGTCTCGTCGTCCACAGCTTCAACGCGCTGCAGCGTCTGGACCTCGGCTTCACGCGCGAGGCCGTCCTGCGCATGAAGGTCGAGCCGCGCACCACGTCGATGCCGGTCAACACCTGGATGGACGAGTTGCTGACGCGCGTGCGGCAGCTGCCGCAGGTCGACACCGCGGGGGCGGTCTACCTGACGCCGATGGAACTGGGATCGATCGGCCAGGGTACGTGGGCGATCGCCGAGGGGCAACCGGAAACGCCGGAGCAGGCGAACCGCAACCCGATGGTCAACTATCTCAGCGCGACACCCGAGTATTTCGACGCCATGCGCATCCCGTTGCGGCGGGGGCGGATGTTTTCGGATGAGGATCGCGCGACGTCACCACGAGTGACGCTGATCAGCGAGAGCACGGCGGCGGCATTCTTCCCGGGACAGGACCCGGTCGGCAAACGCTTCAAGGCCGCGTCGGCCAACGCCGATCGCAACCCCGGCGGAGCGTGGCGGACGGTAATCGGCGTCGTCGGCAACGTACGTTACAAGGGCCTGCACGAAGTGCCGCTGGACATGTACGACCCGCCGTCGCAGAACCGGTACCCCGTCACGAGCCTGGTCGTGCGATTGAAGCCGGGCCAGGAGCGCCACGCGCTGTCGGTGGCGGCGGCGATCCAGACGCAGGCGCGCCAGGACGATCCGCGCGCGCTGATCAGCGGCATCATGATGCTCGAGGATGTGGTGAACAAGGAGATCGCGCCGTGGCGCTTCAGCGCGTGGGTGTTCGCGCTGTTTGCGGGCCTGGCGTTCGCGCTCGCGATGCTTGGACTATTCAGCCTGGTCAGCCTCGACGTGGCCAACCGCCGGCGCGAGTTCGCGATTCGCATGGCCGTGGGCGCCACTGGCCGCGACATCGTCAGCAGCGTGTTCCGGTCGGCTGGCGCGCGCGCGGCGATCGGCATCGCCGGCGGCGTGGCCGTTGCCGCCATCGCGACGCGGAGCCTGCAGAGTCTGCTGTTCGATGTCGCGCTCGTCGACGCCCTCACCTACGGATCAGTCGTCGCGCTGGTCGCCATCGTTGTCGCGATCGCATCGTACGTCCCCGCGCGCCGGGCCGCGTCGGCCAACCCTCTCGCCCTGCTGCGCCGCGACTAACGCGGCGTTCGTCACCTGACAGCCTGCTCCAGGTTTTTTTGCAGGCCGAGGTGTGTCTGGAACACGTCATGCAGTGATGCACGGTGTGTGCCTCGATAACTTGAAGGAACAAGGAGAGTAAGGAACATGTTGAAAAGCTTCTCTAATCTAGCGGTCCTCCTCGCGCTGATTGGATCGTTCGTTGCGATCCCGGCCGCACCTGCGTCAGCTCAAGGTGTCCTCAATCGCTTTACGAACCGGCTGGACGTTCCCGTCACTGGCGTCGTGCAGGACGTGGGCACGATTGCCGGCACCATGTCCATCAGCCGCTTCGCGATTCGCGACGGCACGCTGGTAGCGGTCGGGCAATTGTCCGGCACCGTCAGAGACACCGGCGGCAACGTCGTCCGCACCATCATCACCAACGTCAACATGCCGGTGACCAATGCTTCGGGTTCGCCCATCGCCGACGCCGGCGCGTCGTGCGACACCGCGGAAATTCAGCTCGGCTCCTGCGACATCCTCAATCTGGTGTTGGGGCCGCTCCATCTCGATCTGCTGGGCCTGGTGATCGACTTGAACCAGGTGATCTTGAACATCACCGGACAGACCGGCGCCGGCAATCTGCTCGGCAACCTGCTGTGCGCCATCACTGGCTTGCTCAACCAGGGCGCGCTCGGCCAGCAGCTCGTGAACCTGCTGAACCAGCTGCTCGGCGTGCTCGCCGGGCTCTAGGCGTTCGATACACGCGGCGGGAATCCCCTCCCGCCGGCACTTTCGAGCCCGCCTACCGCCCCTCCGGCAGGGTGGCCATGATGGCCGCCAGCGACTGATTCAGCAACTTCGAGCCGACTTGCGACCCGCGCTGATGTCCCATGCGCACGATCACGAGATCGTGTGATGGGACAACGAAGGTGTGCTGTCCGCCCGCCCCTGACATGAAATAGGTATCGCGCGGCAGGTTCCACTGGCCGATGCCATTGATCCAGAACTGGCCGCCGTACTCCGGTCGCCGCCACGAGGGCGCGGGCGTGCTGACAAATGTTGTAAAGCCTTCCGGCAGTAGCCGCTGTCCGTTCCACACGCCGTCGCGCAAATACAGCAGACCCAGCCGCGCCCAGTTGCGTGCGGTGCCATAGTCGTAGCCGCTGAGGAGAAAATTACCCCACGGGTCCGGCTCGAGGACCTGGCGGCGAATGCCGATCTTGTCGAACAACGCGCGCTGCGGATACGTGAGATACACCTCGCCGCGTGTCTCGACGGCCTGTCGCACGAGGTAGCCAAGCGTCATCGGATCCGAGTTGCGATAGCGCCCAACGGTGCCCGGCGCGAATTCGACCGGCGAGGTGATCGCGTACTTGAATGCATCCACCGCGCCCGCGTAGATGAATGGCTCGCCGCGCATCGTCGCCCGGCATGCCTC
>JALDXK010000587.1:0-4237 GCA_032155105.1 Acidobacteriota bacterium | reverse complement strand
CGCGAGGTCCTGGAGGTCGGTGTAGCTCGCCTCCTGCACGACGACGCCCTCGTGCCCGCTCGCCGCGGCGAACCGCTCCTGCCACTGCCGGTCGCGCGGGTGCGGAGTGCCGCGCCGGATCGGCGGACTCGCGGCCGGCCATCAGCGGAATGCCCATGGTGCGGAAATAGCCAGGGCCGATGCCGTTGAACGAGGCGTTGGTGTTGGTGTCGGGGCCCGCTTCGAATCCCTCCACCACGAGGCTGTTGCCCCAGTTGTCGCCCGCAAGCACCGGGACCATCGCCGTCACGATGCTGGTCACGCCCGGCGTGGCGGCGAATTCATCCTCGATGCGCTCGAACAGTTGGCGCGTGCGCTCGGTGTCGTACGAGTTCAGTTCCGGCGCGAGGCTGAAGAGCAGCATGTGGTCGGTCTTGAGACCGAGGTCGACGCGGCTGACGTTGAAGAGACTCTTGGCGAACAGGCCCGCGGGTACGAGCAGCGCCATCGACATGGCTATCTGCACGGTGGCGAGCGTCGTGCGGAAGCGGCGCGCCGCCTTGGCGCCGCCGGGCTGCCCCGCCTGGTTCTTCAAGGTCGACGCGAGATCCGGGCGGGTGCTGTGCAGCGCAGGGAACAGTCCGAACGCGATGCCGGTGACGATCGCCGCGGCGCCCGCGAACAGCAGCATCGACGGGCTCAACGAGAATGCGAACATCGTGGCCCCGTCTTCTTCCACCATCGACGCAATCAGATCGAGCGTCCACTTCGCGACCAGCAGGCCGGCGACGGCGCCCAACGTGGCGAGCATGATCGATTCGGTGAGCAGCTGCGTGATCAACTGTCGGCGGTTCGCGCCGATCGACAGGCGCACGGCCATTTCCGCCGAGCGGCCGGCGCCGCGCACGAGCAACAGGTTGGCAATGTTGGCGCATGCGATCAGCAGCACGGTGCCGGTCACCACCAGCAGGATCGTCAGCGGCGTGCGCGCCTCGTTGTCGAAGCTGCTCTGGCCGCGCTGACCGGGCTCGCTGGTGATCTGCTTCGCCCGGAATTGCGCCATCGTCTGCTCGCTCATGCCGGTCTGCAGTGGCGCCTCGACGTCGTTGATGATGGCGCGGTACGGGCCGTTGATAGCGACCGTGGCCTGCTCGCGAGAGACGCCGGGCTTCACGCGCCCGAACACGTACGCCCAGTACTGCCGGCGATTCTCGAACCCGTTGAAGCCGGGGGACATCAGCCCGCGCATCGTGATCGGCACGAAGACGTCGGGGTTCTCGCCGAGCGTGGTGCCGTTGAAGCCGCGTGGGGTCACGCCGATGATCGTCATCGCCTGTCCATTGACGATGAGGGTCTGGTTCAACACGGCCGGATTGAGTTCGAAGCGGTTGCGCCAGTAGTCGTAGCTGAGCACCACCACGAAGTGGCTCCCCAGGGCCTTGTCGTCCTCGGGTGTGAAGAGACGGCCGAGCGCGGGATTGAGGCCCAGCACCGGGAAGTAACTGCCCGACACGAGCAGGCCATCACTGCCGAGCGTCGTCCCTTGGTACCCAAGGCTCGCACCGAAGTTGCGGTGCGCGGCGAGGCCGGTAAAGCTGGTTTGCGCCCGCTCGAGATCGCGATACATCGGGTAGCTGAAAATCTCGTCGCAGCCACCCGCCTGGCTGCACGACTGCGATCCGGGCTTGGGTCCTGGCGTGGCCAGGTTCACCAGCTCTTCCGGGTTTGCCACCGGAAGCGGCCGGAGCAGCATCTGGTCGAACAACGAGAAGATCGCGGAATTCGCCCCGATCCCAAGGGCCAGCGACAGGATGGCGACCAATGCGATGAACGGGGACTTGAACAGGGTTCGGAATGCAAGGCGAAGGTTGGGCATACCAGTCGATTGGACGAGAATGTGGTGGTCAAGGTTTGTCACGACTACGAAAAGTCTCGTACTCCATGGTGAACACCTACGGCCTGACCCACATCGCCGTTGCCGTTCGCGACCTCGATCGCACGCAGGGGTTCTATTCAGACATTCTTGGCGCTGAGGTCGTGTACCGCGATGCGGGATTCCTGCAAATGCAAACGCCCGGGTCACGCGACGTACTGGCGTTCGAGAAGAACGCCGACAAGGCGGGCAAGGCCGGCGGCGTGCTGCATTTCGGCTTCCGGTTGACGAGGGAGATAGACATCGACGCCGCCCGTGACGCGGTGAAGAAGGCCGGCGGCACGATCACCGACACCGGCGAATTCGTTCCCGGCGAGCCGTACCTGTTCGCGACCGATCCCGACGGCTACACCATCGAGATCTGGTACGAGATCCCGACGCCGATCGATCCAAAGTAGCTAATCGAACAGTCCCAGCTGCCCTTTCCGTGGGCGACGTTGGTGCGCGTCATCAAACACGGAACGGCCGTCGAGCGACGGCGAGATCGCGTGTTCATGGGCCATCACCGCATCGAAGTCCGCTTCCGGTGAGTACTGCTTCTCGACGGCGCGCACGAATTTCTCGAGCCGCTTCATGCCCTCGATCTTCTCGGTGTCGCCAACCCTGGCCGCGTCGAGGCTGCGGCGCAGCACCGCGATCGACTCATCGTAGGTCTTGAGCGGCACCGGGAACGGGTGGCGATCCTTCCCGCCCAGTGCGAAGGAGAACCGCGCCGGATCGGTGAAACGCGTCGGCGTGCCGTGGATGACCTCGGCGATCATCGCCAGCGTCTGCAGCGTCCGCGGGCCGAGGTTCTCGACCAGCAACAACGACGCGAAGTCGCGCAACTGCTGATCGTACGAGACCGCCAGCACCGCGCCGAGCCGTTTCAGGTCGACGTCCTTCGCGCGCACGTCGTGGTGCATCGGCATCCGCATCTTCATCACTTCCGACAAGGTGCGCTGCGGATGGTCGCTCGCGATGTTCAGCAGCGCATCCTGCGCCGGTTTCGCACGCTCGTCGACGAGATTCTGAATCGTGCCCGCACCCTCGCCGACGATCGCTGTATGCGGTTCGCAGGTGAAGTCCTTCACCGTTGCCGAGTGCCAGTGATAGCGCCGCGCCAGCCGCGACCGTTCGTTCATGCCCTGCTGCACGATCGCCCACTCGCCGCCGCTGGTGAGCACGAAGCCGTGGAGGTAAATCTGGAAGCCGTCGGCGATGGCGTTGTTATCGACCTTGGCGGCGAGACGGCTGGTGCGGACGAGCGCGTCGCCATCGAGCCCGGTCTTCTCGGCGATCTGTCGCAGTTCGTCCGGGGTGTTGCGCGAATGTCGGCCCCGGCCGCCGCAGATGTAGACGCCCAGCTCGTGCGCCCGCGGATTCAGTCCACGTTTCAAGGCACCCAACACCGACGTGGTGATGCCGGACGAGTGCCAGTCCATCCCCATCACGCTGCCCATCGCCTGGAACCAGAACGGATCGCTGAGCCTGCTGAGCAGCGCCGAGTGGCCGTAGTGATGGATGACGCTCTCGGAGATCGCGGTGCCGAGGGTCGTCATGCGCGTCGCCAGCCATTGCGGCACACGCCCGCCGTGCAGCGGGAGATCGGCGACGCCTGATCGCTTCATCGGTTGATCTTACGCGCACTTTCTGCGTACCGATCGCAGGTTCCGCGACCGCGTGCGCTCGCTGGTCAGAAAGTGATTGAACGCACCGCCTCATCGTCGTAGCGTCGTGGTCGGACATCATGGCAAATGACGGCAACGCTCAAGCAGTTGAGCCTACCGAGTCATCTGGACGCGATCGCCGCAGTGTTCCGGACATGCTCGGCGAGGTCCTAAGGGAAGCAGGAGTGTTGTTGTTCGTCTTCATGCCCTTGGACCTCGCAATGCAAGGCCACGGGTTGACGATCGGTTGGGTCACTGCGATAGTGGTGGTACCGGTCGCGTTTTTGGCCGCAGGAATCTACGTCGAAAGGACAAGAAGGCAATGAGCATCATCGTGCCGATCGTCATCTTCTGGTTCCTGTTGACCGGCGCCGGGATCTACTTCGCCCGCCAAGCACCCAAGCAGGGGCCGAAGGGCTAGCCTACCGTGTCATCGATCGTTCGGCCGAGCCCGAATAGTTGATGAACACGGTCTTCAGCTCGGTGAAGAAGTTCAGCCCCTCCTCCGCCATTTCACGTTCTCCAACGCCGGTCGACTTCGTGCCGCCGAACGGCAGCTGCGCCTCGCCGCCGACCGTCGGCTCGTTGACGTGCACCATGCCGACTTCCACATCGTCGATGAACTTCATCACCGAGGTGATGTCCGACGTGAAGATCGACGTGGTGAGGCCGTACT
>JALDXK010000586.1:0-4255 GCA_032155105.1 Acidobacteriota bacterium | reverse complement strand
CCGGTGTTGCGGAAGTCGAGGTGCAGGTCGTCGACGATGATCAGGAAGATGCGTCCGGCGGTATCGTTGCGCGGGCGCGAGGCCGGCAGGATGAGCCCTTCCTGGGCCGCGGGCGCCGGCGGCGCCGCGAGGTTGTGCACGCGGCCGCCGTGCACGAGCGTCAGCGAGGTGACCTCCTGCCTCACGCCGTCTTCGTACACTTCGAAGTCCCCCTTCGTCAGGTCCGCCACGAACTGGTCCTGGTTGTTCCGCGCGATCACGTCGGTCGTGACGTAGTCGATCGCGACGCGGAACGTCGCCTGGCTGTTGGGTGCTGCCGGCGGTTTGGGCGCCGGGGCTTGGGGCGCCGCGGGTTGCTGAGCGGCCAGTCCGGTGGACAGAGCCAGCACGGCCATTCCGAGCCGAAAAGCATTGGACTTCATAGTAATCAGTATAAGACGCATCGCGGTGGACTTGGGACTTGGGACTTGGGACTTGCGACTTGGGCTCAGGGCAAGCCCCAAGCCCCAAGCCTCAAGCCCCCAAGCCCTGTAAGATCAAGCCACATGCGGATTGCGATTGGCGCCGATCATGCCGGTTTTGAGATGAAACGCGACATGGCCGCCTACCTGGCCAAGAGCGGGCACGAGATCATCGACCTTGGGGCGCATACGGCGGCGCCAGTGGACTATCCAGACATTGCCGAGGCCGTCGCGCAGTCGGTCAGAAACGGCCAGGTTGATCGCGGCATCGTGGTGTGCGGCAGCGGCGTCGGCGCGTCAGTGGCGGCGTGCAAGTTTCCGGGGATTCGCGCGGCGGTGTGCCACGACGCATATTCGGCGAAGCAGGCCGTCGAACACGACGATGTGAACGTCTTGTGTCTCGGCGCCCGCGTGGTCGGCCCCGCGCTGGCGCGGCTGCTGGCCGACACATTCCTCGCGGCCAGTTTCAGCGGCGAGGAGCGGCACATGTCCCGCCTCGCGAAGATCGATGCGATCGAGTCCCGCTACTCGCGGGAGGAGTAGGAACGCGGGTCGCGCTATTCGCGGGACGAGTGACCGAGCTCCGCCTTCAGCTTCTCGAACAGCGCGTCCGCTTGACTTACGCCCTGCAGCACCGCTTCGGGTGAATCCCAGGCGTCCGGATCGATCACCTCGGCGCGCTTGAACCACCGATCGCGCGCGTCGCCCTCGACGTCGAGACTTTCGATGCGCGCCACGATCTCTGCATAGCGGACACGCAAGCGGCCGGCGATTTCGCGGCCGGCAAGTTCGTCGATTAACCCGCTCGCCGCTGGTTCCGCGCGTTCAACTGGGTCCCGCTGCTCCGAAGGGGTGGGTTCGACCGTGACGGGAGATTCGCCGTTGCGGTCGTCTCGCCGAAGCGCCTCAGCATCCTGTGGTTCGACGACGGACTCGTCGCGGTCGTCGCGCCGTGGCTCGTCGGCATTCTGCCGGGCGGAGTCGGAGTCGCGATCACGACCGCGACGCTTCTCGCGCCGCTGCTGCTGTTGCGGCTGCGGCCGCGACGGCGGCGCCTCGTCTTCCGGGGTCATCACCTCGCTCAACGCGAGGATCGCCGGCCAGTCGAAATCGATATCAGGATGCTGCTCTTCGATCGCGCGGATGGCGTCTTCGTCGAGCGCGGTGCGGCCCTGGACGATGCCCGGCGCGGTGCGGTACCAGTACAAGAGGCGCGGCCGATCGCCAGGGCGATCGGCGTGCATCAGGAAGGTGTTTTCAAAGCCGCGTCGATCGCGGGTCAAACGAAGAAATGGCACCTAGCGTTTCTTGCCGCCCTTTTTGGCAGGTTTGCTCTTCGCCTTCTGGGCGGGCTTGGCTTTTTTGGCCGCCGGCCTGGCTTTCGTGCCTCGACTCTGCTCAGGACGACCCTGAGCTTGTCGAAGGGTTGGCTTCGGCTGGGCGGCGGGTTTTGGTTTTACGGCTGCCTTCGGCGTAACGGTCGGTTTCGGCTTGGCCGCCGGCTTGGCCTTCGCCGCGGGCCGTGCCGCGGCCGGTTTCACGGCCGGAGCCGCCTTCACCCGCACCTTCACCGTAGGCGCATCCGGCGACCGGTACACCATCGTAAACCGGACCTGGTCGAACGAGGTGGTGTAGGTCCACAGTTCCGAGACGATGATCTGGTACTCGTCACAGATGCGCCTGGCGGCGTCGACGCAGGCGACCGGCACGTAGAGGTGCAACGGCACCTTCAGCTTGCTGTAGACCCCCCATTCGGCACGGGCTTCGATCGGATTCACGGACTCGCCGGTCTCGACTTCGACCGTGGTCAGGAGCCGGCGGCTGCCCTCCGCAAACACAAGTACGTCCGGAAACACGACGAGATCGCCCACCGTGATCGACTGATTCTGTTCATTGCCGGGATTGATGATGACGTCAGTTTTGCGCTTGTACTTGGTCTGCAATTGGCGTATGACGCGGTCGTGCTCGAGTTGCTCGCGGACCGGCCGGGTGAGAATCGGGCTCACTATGCCTCCGGGTTGTAAGAAACGCGAAACTATAGCATGTACACACGGCCTAGAATGGAAGGATGTTTCATCAAAGATCTGCACTGCCGTGTTTGTTCGCCGCTCTCGTGACCCTCGCGGGTGTTCCAGCCCCGTCGGCGTCGGCCTTCGTTGACGGTCTGTCGAACGCGTCAGACGATCAGAGTGGGGGTAGTCAGGCAGTTGCTCCCGCCGTCGCCAGGCTCCTGGCCGGCATTCGTGCCGCCGACAAGGGCCAGCTCGCGGTTTCAGAGGAAGATGGCCGCTTCCTGCGCGTCCTCGTCGGAGCAACCAACGCGAAGCAGGTGCTCGAAATCGGCGCCGCCAGCGGCTACAGCGCGATCTGGATCGGCATCGGCCTCCGCCAGACCGGGGGCCGGCTGGTGACAATCGAATACGATCCGGTCCGCGCCGCCGAAGCGGCCGCCAACGTCAAGCGCGCCGGCCTCTCCGACATCGTCCAGGTGATCGCCGGCGACGCGTTCACGGAGATCCCGAAGGTCCAGGGGCCGTTCGACCTCGTCTTCCTCGACGCGTGGAAGCCCGATTACAAGAAGTTCTTCGACATGGTGTTCCCGCGCGTCACGCCGGGCGGGCTCTTCCTCGCGCACAACGTGATCAACAAGAAGAACGACATGCCCGATTTCCTCGCCGCGATTCAGGCGCACCCGCAGGCGCTCACCACCACCGTGTCTCCCGGTCACGAGGGAATCTCCATGACGTTGAAATTAAAAGGTAAGAATTAAGGGTTAAAAAAGCGAGGAACCGGGCGTGAGCGAATCCACAAAGCGGGCTGTACATATCATCGGGGTGCCGCTCGACCTGGGCGGCAACCGGCGCGGCACTGATATGGGGCCGTCGGCGTTGCGGATCGCCGGGCTGGCCGAACAAATCCAGAAGCTCGGCATCGTCGTCGGCGACAAGGGCGATGTGTCGTCGCCCATTCCGGAAGAAAAAGGATCAGGAGATCCGCGCAAGAAGTACGTGAAGGATATCGCGCGGGTGTGCCAGAAGCTGTATCAAACGTCGCTGGCGTCGTTCAACGACGGCGCGATGCCGATCGTGCTCGGCGGCGATCACAGCCTCGGCGCGGGTTCGGTGGCGGCCGCCGCCACGCACATGCGCAAGACCGGCAAACCGCTGGGACTGATCTGGGTCGACGCGCACGCCGACATGAACAATCCCGGATCGAGCGAGTCGGGCAACGTGCACGGCATGCCGCTAGCCGCCATCCTTGGCGGTGAACCGTCGGAGCTGTCGCATTTTGCGCAGCATCGGCCGGCCGTGCTGCCCAAGCACACGGTGCTGGTCGGCCTCCGCAATCTCGATGAGGTCGAGAAGAAGATCGTGCGCGCCTCGAAGGTGCACGTCTTCACGATGAAGGAGATCGACAACCTCGGCATCGCCGAGGTGATGGCGCGCGCGATTGCGCTCGCCTCACGCGGCACGGGCGGTTTCCACGTGTCGTACGATCTCGATGCGTGCGATCCGACGGTGGCGCCCGGCGTGGGCACGCCGGTCAAGGGCGGCCTCAGCTATCGCGAGGCGCACGTCGTGATGGAGATGGTGGCGGAGTCGGGAAAGATGACGTCGTTCGATCTCGTCGAAGTGAACCCGACGCTCGACATCAGGAATATCACAGCGGAGTTAGGGACCGAGCTGGCACTTTCTGCGTTGGGGAAATCGATCCTGTAGCGATGAGCCCTGCAGCGACGAACCCTGCGCCGACGAACCCTGCGCCGACGAACCCTGCAGCGACGAACCCTGCAG
>JALDXK010000585.1:0-4256 GCA_032155105.1 Acidobacteriota bacterium | reverse complement strand
CTAAACGGATACGTGCCTGGCGGACTTCGTCGCTGGTTGTGAGCCGTGCTTCGAGCTGAGTCCCGGCGAGCACTTGCAGGTGCTTCTCCACCGGGGCTGGTGGAAGGCCCGTGTAGGATGGCGGGTACGCCGTGATTTGCAGCGAAGTCATCGGATTCCCGGAGGATTCGATCCCGAATCGACGCCGGTTGCGTCGAGCCGCAGCCGGATTCGATCCGGCTCGAGCGCGGCCGCGACAGGTCCGCGGCGCGCGGCGAATCGCGCCGCGCCGCTCCACTGCCCGCGGTTCTCGATGAAGTCCGAGGCGAGGCTTACGGCCTGCCTTGCGCCGGCACCCGGATGGTGCGGGGAGAGCGGAGTGGTTTCAACCGAAGGCGAAAAAGGTGTGCTCACCAGCCCGGCCAGGAGCAGGGCAACAGGAATACGCCGAGTCATGCGCATGGGAAGCTCCAGGAAACGGGGGGCCACCTGCTCCGGCGAAGAGCAATCTCGGTGTGTGCAGCAATGGAAGTGCCGCTGCGGTGACATCGGTCGTGCGGATTCACGCGCGTTTGGGGCGGCCAAGGTGGACCTTAGCGTCGCCGCCCGTAATCACGTTCGTAACTCGTAAGCGGTTGGGCTGGGCGCTATACTCGATAGCTGACGACCGCATGAGGTTTTCCTCCGGAGCCCGCCTCGGCCTATCAACACGATGCACAAGCTGATTCCTCTAGCGGCCGCGCTCGTGGCCGGCATGTTGGGCCTGCTCCCGTTCTTCCAGCGAATCGAGCTCGATACCTACGACCGGCGCGTCGAGGCTACCGCGCGCCCATCCGCGCCTGCCGACCGCATCGCCATCGTCTTCATCGACAACGACAGCCTGCAGCGCATGGAACCGCTGGTTGGCCGCTGGCCCTGGCCGCGCCTCGTGCACGCGACGGCCATCGACTTCCTGGCCGCGGCCGGCGCGAAGGTGATCGCCTACGACGTGGTGTTCGCCGAGCGAGATCGGCGCAAGTTCATGGTCGCCGACACCGAGTGGACCGGGGAGGAATCGGACGCTGCGCTCGTCGACTCGACACGTAAGGCCGGCAACGTCGTGCACGTGGCGGAGGTCGCCGGTGCGGAGCTGATCGATCCGTCGCGCGAGCTGGCCGTCGATCTCAGCGCGCCCGCGTTGAACGTGAAATTGCCCGCGGCCGACTGCGTCGAAGCCCGCCCGCGCGTGTCGCCGCCGTTCCCTGCGCTCGCGCAGGCGTCGCAGGGCATCGGGCACACGCTCTTCATCCTCGACGCCGATGGCCCGGCGCGCCGCATCGCGCCGGTGGTGCAGATCGGCCAACGGACGATTCCTTCGCTGTCGGTCGCGGCCTCGGCTGCCGCGAACGCGGGCGCCGCGGTGATACCCGCCGCCAACCGCGACGAGGGTCAGTGCGCCGCGCTCGTGCCATGGCGCGGGCCCGCAGTGAACGCGAACGGCCAGCTGACGTTCACCTCGTATTCGTTCTACGACCTCTTCTATTCGCAGCAGCAGCTGCTCGAAGGCGAGAAGCCCGGCATCGATCCGGCGCTGTTCAAGGATCGGATCGTGTTTGTCGGCATCAACGCCGAGGGCCTGCACGAAGTATTCACCACCCCGTTCTCGGAGGGCGAGATCAACGGTCCGGAAGTGCACGCCAACATGACCGACGCGTTGCTGTCGAATCGCTCGATCGCGCGGTCCGCGCCGTGGGTCACCGCGGTGCTCGCCCTCGCGGGTGCCGGTGCGGTCGGCGTTGCGGGACTGTTCCTGAATGCATGGCTCACTGGCGTGGTCGCCCTCGCCGTCGCCTCGATGCTCGTGTGGCAATCGGTGTCGTGGTTCGCGCGCGGCACCTGGATTCCGCTGACCGTTCCCGCACTGGCGATCATCCTCGCGTTCGTCGGTGATCTTGCCTGGAAGTACTTCGTCGAGGGCCGCGACAAGCGGCTCATCAAGAAAATGTTCTCGCGCTACGTGTCGAAGGACGTCTTCGACCAGCTGGTGGCCAACCCGTCACTCGCCGCGATCGGCGGCGCGAGGCGGCACATGACCGTGCTGTTTTCCGACATTCGCGGTTTCACCACGATGTCTGAGAAGGGGACACCCGAAGAGGTGGTGGCCCAGTTGAACCAGCTGTTCACGCGTATGGTCGATGTGGTGTTTGCACATCGTGGCACGGTCGACAAGTTCGTCGGCGACATGGTGATGGCGCTGTACGGCGCACCCCTGGACGACGAGAAGCACGCCGACCATGCGGTGCAGACCGCCCTGGCGATGATCCGCGCCCTGCACGAGATGAACCAGGAATGGGAGAAACAGGGCAAGCCCACGCTCGATATCGGCATCGGCATCAATACCGGGGATATGGTGGCCGGCAATATTGGATCCGATACGATCATGAGCTACACGGTGATCGGCGACGCGGTGAACCTGGGGGCGCGGCTGGAGTCGCTCAACAAGGAGTACAGCACGCGGATCATCATCAGCGAGTTCACGAAGGCGGCGCTCAAAGGACGGTATGATATTCATCCCCTCGGTGACGTCGTCGTGAAGGGCAAGACCAAACCGGTTGCAATTTTCGAGGTCAAATCAGCATGAAGCGTGTTGCGCTCACGTGTGTGGCAGTTGCCTTGTTCGCTTCGCAAGCCGAAGCACAGATTGGTGGGATCAGTAAGGGCCTTGGCATCGCGAAGAAGGCGAATGAGGTTCGCGAGCTGCAGATGACCGATGCGGAGGAGCAGGAGCTGGGCGCCAACGTCAGCGAGCGCATCCGCACGCGGTATGGCGTGGTGCAGGATGCCAACGTCCATCGCTACGTGTCGCTGGTCGGCACCGCGCTCGCGCAGGGCAGCACGCGGCCCAACCTGCCGTGGACCTTCATCGTCCTCGACACCGACGGCGTCAACGCGTTCGCGGCGCCGGGTGGCTACGTGCACATCACGCGCGGCGCGCTGGCCCTGGTCAAGAGCGAGGCAGAGCTGGCCGGCGTGCTCGGCCACGAGATCATCCACATCACCGAGAAGCACACGGTGAAGGCGATCCAGAAGAACCAGGCGGTGCAGATGGGCGCCGCCGAAACGCTGTCGGGTAGCGCCGCGCTCATGGATCGCGTGGTCACCGCCGTCTACGACAACATCGTCGAGCGCGGATTTGGACGGGCGGAGGAGAATGAGTCGGACGAGGCCGGCGTGACGCTGGCGAACAAGACCGGCTATGCGCCGAACGGCCTGGTCGGGTTCCTGACCACGCTCAAGGATCGCAACAAGGATGCGAAAGAGAAGCGCGGGCTGTTTGCCTCCCACCCCGAGATGCAGGAACGTTTCGATCGCATCACGAAGCAGATTGCCGCGAAGAAGCTGGCGGCCACCGCGACGCTCGATGCGCGCTATACGAAGCACGTCTCGTACAAGCCCGTGCCGGTCACCGCGATCGTCACGGTCGATCCCGGCGCGGCCGGCCTGACCGGCGGCGACGCCAAGGCCGAGGACAAGAATGCCGAAGAGAAGAAGGCCGAGGAACCGAAGAAGCGCGGATTCGGGCTGAGCCGCATGGTGCCGACCGGCGGCGGCGAGAAGAAGCAGGCGCAGGTCACGGCATCGGGTGGCGCCCGCGGAGTGGATCCGGAAAAAGATTCCAAGGGCGGATCGAACCCGAAGGTCGTCCCCGCGAAGCTGGCGGCCGCTGACATCACGGCGTTCAAGAAAGAAGGGGGTCTGCCGTAGGGCGGTTCATCCGCGGCCGGTTACTGTTCTCCGGCTGGCTGTTACTCGGCTACGTACTGCTGACCGTCGCTGTCCGCCAGGGCATCGGCGACACGGCACTGCTTTCGGCGATCGCCAGGCTCTCGCTGGTCCTGGCGATCGTCAACGCCACCGTCGCGCTGCTGGTCAACCCGTGGCGCGACAATCGTCCCTCCGATCGTTTTCCCGCCATCGTCCAGGACTTCGCGGTCATCGTGCTGTTCGTGGTGATCGCCACGGTGCTGCTGCGTGAGCAGCTGCTCGCCACCTCCGCGGTGGGCGCCGTCGTGGTCGGGTTTGCGCTCCAGGACACGCTCGGTAATCTCTTCGCCGGGCTGGCAATCCAGATCGAGAAGCCCTTTCGCGTCGGCCAATGGATCCAGGTCGGCGGGCGCGAGGGGCAGGTCCAGGAAGTCACGTGGCGCGCTACCAAGTTGCGTACCAAGGACGGCGAGTTCCTCGTCGTACCCAACAGCATCGTCTCGAAGGAGCCGGTACTCAATTTCTCCGAGCCC
>JALDXK010000584.1:0-4271 GCA_032155105.1 Acidobacteriota bacterium | reverse complement strand
CTGACGGTCCCCACGCGCGCGCTGGCGCATGGTGCGAATCTGCGCCCACTGCCCGGCATGGACCTGGTGCAAGCCGACGTGCACGACGAGTCTGCACTGCGACATCTGCTGGCCGGGGCCGATGCCGTGGTCAACCTGGTGCCGCAGGCGCGCCTCGAGATCGTCGGTGAGAATCGCACGCGCCATCCACGCCTCGATCTCGAGGCAATCAGGCGCAGCCGCGCGCACGCCGATCACATCCAGGTTCGTTCCTACGTGGACGACGACACGCTGCACGGCCTCTACGCGCGCGCGTCGGTGCTGGTGTTCCTCTCTGAATACGAAGGCTTCGGCTTCACGCCGCTCGAGGCGCTCGCCGCCGGCGTGGCGCCGGTGCTGCTCGACACGCCGATCGCCCGCGAAACGTGCGGACCCGCGGCGCGCTACGTGCCGATGGACGCCGGCACCGCCACGATCGCGACGGCGATTGTCGACGTCCTGACCGATGATGCCGCCCGCGCCGGGCTCATGGCTGCTGCCGGCGGCGTGCTGGCGCGATACGACTGGAAGCGGACCGCCGCCGAGACCCTGCACGTGATCGAGGAGGCTGCCGTTGGCCGATAAGGACAGCCTCGCGATCATCATCGTCACCTACAACTCGACAACCGAGATCGATGCCTGCCTGCAATCGCTCGTCGGTCACACCGCGCCGTTTCCCACGACCATCACCGTGGTCGACAATGCGTCGCCGGACGGCACGGCCGCGCACGTGCGCGCGCGGTGGCCGGGCGTGACGGTGATCGACGCCGGCGGCAACCTCGGGTTCTCGCGCGCCAACAATCTCGGCATTCGCGCAACCGACAGCGAGTACGTGCTGTTGCTGAATCCCGACACCCTGGCGCCGCCGGGAGCCGTCCAGGCCCTCGTGCGCGGGCTCGCGTCGCATCCCGATGCGGCGATTGCCGGCTCCCGCCTGCTGAACGAGCGCGGGTTTCCGGAACTGTCGTGGGGCCCGCCGCTGTCGCCCTGGAACGAGGTCAAGCAGAAGCTGTTCTCGAGCCTCTATCACCGGAAGGTGCGCTCGATCGTGCGCAAGGTGGACAGGTTGAGCCGCGCCTCCCGTGAGGTCGATTGGGTCAGCGGCGCCTCGATGGTGATCCGTCGCACCGATCTCGAGGCGGTCGGCCTGCTCGACGAGCGGTTCTTCATGTACACCGAGGACGTCGATCTGTGCGTGCAGATGGCGCAACGCGGCCGCAAGGTGTTGTACGTCGCCGGCGCCGAGCTGCTGCACTATCGCGGCCGCTCGGCGGCACGCAATCCCGACCTCGAACGGCTGCGGCAGCAAAGCCACGTGGCCTATTACGAGAAACACCTTCCCTTCTGGGCGCCGGTGTTGCGCGTCTACTTGAAGGCGACGGGCAAGCTATGACGCCGCTGCGCATCGCCATCGACGCCAGGAAGCTGCACGACTTCGGCATCGGCACCTACCTCCGCAACATCCTGACCGAGCTGTCGCGGCTCGATCGCACCACCGAGTACGTGGTGCTGTGCCGGCCCGACGACCTCGACTCCGGCGACGTGCTGGGCCGGAATTTCCGCATGGTGCCGGAGACGGCGCCAACCTACTCGGTGGCCGAGCAGTTCAAGATCCCGCTGTCGCTGGCGCGCGAAGGCGTCAAGCTGGTTCATGAGCCGCACTACGTGCTTCCGGCGCTCGTCCGTTGCCGATCGGTGGTGACGATCCACGACTGCATCCACCTGATGTTTCCGCAGTACCTGCCGAGCCGGCTGGCCTACGTGTACGCGAAAGGCTCGATGTGGACCGCGGCACGCAAGGCGAACCGCATCCTGACGGTCTCGGAAGCGTCGAAGCGCGACATCCTGCGCTTCTTCGACGTGCCCTCCGACAAGGTGGAGGTGATCTACAACGCCATCGACGAGCGCTTCCTGGCGCCGGCCGATCCGGAGCGGATGGAACTGGTCAAGCAGCGCTACCAGCTCAATCATCCATTCGTGCTCTACGTCGGCAACATCAAGCCGCACAAGAACATCCCTCGGCTGATCGACGCCTTCGGCCGCGCCCGCATGCGCGGCTGCGAAGACGATCTCAAGCTGGTGATCATCGGCGACGAGATCTCGAAGTACCCGGGGCTGCGGCAATCCGTGCACAAGCACAAGCTCGACAAGCACGTGCGCTTCCTTGGCTTTCAACCCACCGAGACGCTGGCCGCCTTCTACCGGCTGGCGCGCGCGTTCGTGTTCCCGTCTCTCTATGATGGCTTTGGCCTGCCGCCACTCGAGGCGATGGCGTGCGGTACGCCGGTGGTGACGTCGAACGTGTCGTCGCTGCCCGAAATCGCTGGCGGCGCCGCGCTGCTGGTCGATCCGAAGGACGCCGAGGCGATCGCGCAAGGCATCTGCCAGGCCGTCAGCGACGAGACGCTGCGCGCCGACCTGATCAACCGCGGCCTGCAGCGCGCGCGATCGTTCTCATGGGCGCAGAGCGTCCGGAAGATTCACGAGATTTACATGCAGGTGGCGCAGGCGTAATCACCGCGGTCGGTCAATGCGGTAGGTGTGGATCGCCTGATCCTGGACCATCTCCTCCCTCTCGAACCGCTGCCCGAGTTTTTCGGCAATACGGATCGATGGCAGGTTGTCGGCGTGGATCACGCTGATGACGTGATCGGTCTCGAGGTGATGCCACGTCCACTCCAGCGCCGCGCGCGACGCCTCGGTGGCGAAGCCATGGCCCCAGGCCGATCGGCGTATCAGCCAGCCCAACTCCAGTCCCGGACCGCCAGCTTCGTTCCACAGGCCGGCGCGGCCGATCACCTGCCCATCGCTCCGGTTGACGACAATCCACATGCCGTAGCCGAGCATCTGCCAGTGGCCGATCATCATGGCGACGTTGCGCCAGGCCACGGTGATGCTGCCCGGCTTGCCCACGAAGCGCATCACCTCGGGGTCCTGGTGAATCTCGTACATCGGTTGCACGTCGCCGGCTTCGGGCTGGCGCAAGGTGAGCCGTTCGGTGTCGATCCGCCGCTGCATGACGCGACGATGTTACCTGTTTGCGTTCGCCGGTATGATCGAGGCTTGCGCACCGCGCTCATCCACGACTGGCTCACCGGCATGCGGGGCGGTGAGAAGGCGCTCGAAGTGTTCTGCGAGATGTTCCCGGACGCAGACCTGTTCACCTTGGTGCACCTCCCTGGAACCACGTCGCCGACGATCGAGCGCCGCCGCGTGGCCCGCTCTCCAATCCAGTGGATGCCCTTCGCGGGGCGGCTCTATCGACAGTACCTGCCGCTCTTTCCCATCGCCGTCGAGCAGTTCGATCTCGATGGATACGACCTGGTGATCAGCACGAGTCACTGCGCGGCGAAGTCGGTAGTGGTGACCGGGCGGACGCGCCACCTCTGCTATTGCCTCACGCCGATGCGATACGCATGGGACCAGTTCGACGCGTACTTCGGGCCCGACCGTGTGGGAAAGCTTGGGAACCGCTTGCTGAGGCCCGTGCTCGCGTCGCTGGCTCGATGGGACCGCGCCACGGAGGGCCGGGTACACCGCTATCTGGCTATTTCTCAGTATGTTGCGCGGAGGATCGCGCTGTACTATAATCGTGAGTCGACCCTTGTGTATCCACCGGTCGATACGGAGTTCTACGCCCCCGCCTCCGCTGAAGCTACGGCGGGCACGCCGCTTATCCCTGTCAGTGGCCCAGCAGATTCCCAGCATCGGTTTCTGGTTGTATCGGCGTTGGTGCCCTACAAGCGGGTGGACCTCGCGATGATGGCCGCGCGCCGCGCGGGAATGCGGTTGACCGTGGTGGGCGATGGTCCCGAGCGGGCCAACCTGGAGCGCCTCGCCGGCGACGGCGTCGAGCTGGTCGGCCGGCGCACTGACGAAGAGATTCGCGACTTGTATCGATCCTCCATCGCGGCGATTCTTCCAGGGGAAGAAGATTTCGGCATCGTGCCCGTCGAAGCGCAGGCGTGCGGCCGTCCTGTGGTCGCGCTCGGACGCGGCGGCGCGCTCGACACGGTGATCGACGGTGACACCGGCGTGCTGTTCAGCGACACCACGGTCGACTCGCTGGCCGAGGGCATGACCCGCGCGGCCGGCGCCACCTGGGATGCGGCACGCATCCGCCGTCACGCCGAACGGTTCTCACGGCAGCGATTCGTGAGCGAAATTCAGCACGTCGTCGACGACACGCTCAGCGCGCCGGCAGGACAGCGATGGTAAAGCGGCACAACCGCCTGCTGGTGGCCTTCCACGTC
>JALDXK010000583.1:0-4272 GCA_032155105.1 Acidobacteriota bacterium | reverse complement strand
GGAGCAGCTGCTGGTCGGAGTGGTACCAACGCGCGGGCTGGTGACCGCGGAGCCCGACAAGCTGGTGCGCGACGTGATGATCGATCACGTCATCGCCATTCCGGACTGGGCAACGGTCCTCATCGCCAGCGAGTACTTCGCGACACGGCGGCTGCAGGCGTTCCCGATCGTCAACGGCGGCGGGCAGCTGCTCGGCGTGGTGGACGTCAGCCTGTTCACGCCCGAAGTCATCGAACTGGCCAGGCAGACCTACGACGACATCTTTCAACTAATCGGCGTTCACGGCACGGCGCAGCACAGCACGTGGAGCGCGTTTCGGGACCGGTTTCCGTGGTTGCTGTCCAACATCGCCGGAGGATTGCTCTGCGCCTTCATCGCCAGCCGGTTCGAGCACCTGCTGCAGGAGGTGGTGGTGCTCGCCCTGTTCATCCCGATCGTGCTGGCGCTCGGTGAGAGCGTCAGCATGCAGGCGCTGACCTTGACGATCCAGGGACTGACGGACGGCCCGGTCGTGTGGAAGCGCCTGGGTGCGGCGTTGTGGAAGGAGTTCCTGACGGCATCGCTGCTCGGCCTTGGCTGTGGCGGCGTGGTCGGCTCGGTCGTGATGGCGTGGCGCGGCCAGACGTTGATTGCCGCCACGATCTTCACGGCCATCACGATTTCGATGATCATCGCCTGCCTGCTGGGCGTGGCGTTCCCGGCGATCCTGCGCGCCTTCAAGGCCGATCCGCGCATCGCGGCCGGACCGGTGGTGCTCGCGTCGGCCGACGTGGTGACGCTCCTGCTTTACTTCGGGCTGGGGATGCGTTTCCTCGGCCAGTGATACCCGGGGAATGCCGCGCGTGCCTCGGCGGGGGAGAGCCGGCGCCAGGTGCCGGGTGCGAGATCGCCAAGTTGCAAGCCGCCGAACTGCACTCGCCGGAGGCGCGTCACCCGGTGATCGACGGCATCGAGGAGCCGGCGGATCTCGCGGTTCTTGCCTTCCGTCAGGGTGACGACCAGGTGGCTTTCTTTCCCCGACGCCTTACGTAGCTCGGCGGATGCTGCGACCAGCGTGTCGCTGTCCGCTTTCGCGCCTGCGGCGCTACGGCGCGACACGTCAACGGTGATGCCGCGCTCGAGCCGGGCGATCGTGTCGCTGGTGACGCGGCCTTCCACCGCGACGAGGTAGACCCGCGGAATCTGGTTGGCGGGATCGGTCAGCCAATTCGCGAACTGCGTGTCGTTGGTCAGGATCAGCAGGCCGCTGGTGGCAAGATCGAGTCGGCCCACTGGGACGACACGCTCTGGAAGGTCAGCGAGAAGATCGTAGACGGTTTTGCGCCCCTCGGGATCGGAGCGCGTCGTCACGTAGCCGCGCGGCTTGTGCAGTGCGATCGTGACCGGCGCCGTCGATCGCGCACGCGCCACAGCGTCGATGGCGATGGAGATCTGCTCGGGCGTGACGCGCGTGGATGGATCGAGCGTGGTCCTGCCATTGACCGTCACGCGTCCGGCGAGAATCAGGGCCCGTGCCTCGGATCGGCTGGCGAAGCCGAGCTTCGACAGCGCCCGCTCGAGAGAGACTGAACCGCCCGCACTGGGGCGCCGGGGTGTCGGGCCCGAGCGCGGACGCTTAGCGGTAGTTGCCAAACTGGAGCGCGACGCCGAAGTCCTTCGCGCGGAGGGCCTGCATCGCCCCTTGCAGATCGTCTTTCGACGGCGAGGTGATGCGCACCTGGTCGCCCTGGATCGAGGCCTGCACCTTCTTGAGCTTGAGGTCTTTGAGGTGCTTGACGATGTCGCGGGCGGCCTCGGTGGGGATGCCCTGCTGCAGCGTGATCACCTGTTTCACGGTGCTGCCGGCGGCCGGTTCGATGTCGCCGCGCTTGAGGTTCTTCACCGCGACGTTGCGCTTGATGAGCCGGGTCTGCAGCACGTCCCACACGGCCTCGAGCTTGAAGTTGTCCTCGGCCGTGAGCGCCAGCGTGCCGGCCTTCTGGTCGAAGTCGATCGCCGCCGTCGATCCCTTGAAATCGAAGCGCTGCCCGATCTCCTTGCGCGCCTGGTTGACGGCGTTGTCCACCTCGGGCAAGTCGATCGTGGAGGTGACGTCGAATGAATACGTGTCGGCCATGCTGGCTCAAATCCTAGCATCGGCTTTACCGAATGATCACCACCGAAATATCTATGCTGGCGATGTGACCGGGCGCCGGTAGCCTGAACCACACTGATGCTGTTCCCCGTCGCCGACTACTGGTGGTTCTATCTCGGCTTCACAACGCTAATCCTCGTGCTGCTCGCGGTGGACCTCGGCGTGTTCCATCGCAAATCGCACACCATCAGCATCCGCGAGGCGGCGCGCTGGAGCGTGGTGTGGATCACGCTGTCGCTGCTGTTCAACGCGGGGTTCTACTTCTACGCGCAGCACGCGCTGGCCAACGATCCGCGTTTGCTGGCGATCCCCGGTTTCGATCCCGCTGCGTCGGCGCGCCAGGTCGCGCTCGAGTTCCTCGCCGGCTATGTCGTCGAATACACGTTGTCGGTCGACAACATGTTCGTATTCGTTGTCATTTTCACCTTCTTCCGCGTGCCGGCGCACCTGCAGCACCGCGTGCTGTTCTACGGCATCCTGGGCGCGCTGGTCTTCCGCGGCCTGTTCATCGCGCTGGGCTCGGTGCTGCTGTCGTATCACTGGGTGGTCGTGATCTTCGGCGTGATGTTAATCATCACCGGCATCCGCATGCTCAGCCACGACGCTGCCGACACCGACCCGAGCAAGAATCCCCTGGTGCGCCTGACGCACAAGCTGCTGCCGGTGACCGAGGATTATCACGGCAAGCACTTCTTCATCCGGCTGAACAACGTGTGGCATGCCACGCCGCTGTTCCTGACGCTGGTGGCGATCGAGGTCAGCGACATCGTCTTTGCGATCGACTCGGTGCCGGCGATTTTCGCGCTGACCAGGGAGCCGCTGATCGTCTTCACGTCGAACGTGTTCGCGATTCTCGGCCTGCGGTCGCTCTATTTCGTGCTCGCCGCGATGGTGGTGCAGTTCACGCTGTTGAAGTACGGGCTGGCCGGCGTGCTCGTCTTCATCGGCCTGAAGATGATCTGGCTCAACCAGTGGTTCGACGGCCACTTCCCGATCACCTGGTCGCTGGCGATTATTTTCAGCCTCGTCGGCGGATCGATCGTCGCCTCGCTGTTGGTCGACCGGCGACGCAGTCAGCAGTCGAAAGTCGACAGTTAAGAGTTCAGTTGCCAGTTGGCAGTTGACAGTTTTGGTCAGTCGGCGATCCGCCGCCGGTGCGTGTAGATATTGAAATGGCCGCCGCGGACGAAGCCACACAGGGTGATGCCCGCCTGTTGTGCGAGATCGACGGCGAGGCTCGACGGCGCGGAGACGGCAGCGATCAGCGGAATGCCGGCGACGAGCGCCTTCTGCACCAGCTCGAAAGAGGTGCGTCCCGACAGCAGCAGGATTGATGCGTCGAGCGGATGCCTGCCGATGAGCAGGGTCCGGCCGGCGAGCTTGTCGACGGCGTTGTGACGCCCGACATCCTCCGCCGATAGTTGCAGAATGCCGGAGCGATCGAACAAGCCCGCCGCGTGAAGGCCGCCGGTGGATTCGAACACCGCCTGCGATGCCCGTAGGCGATCGGGGAGGGCGGCGATGACGGCAGTTGGAACCGTCCAATGCCCGCCCACGGCCGCTACACGTGCCTGCAACGATGCAATCGTGCGGCGACCGCAGAGCCCGCACGACGCCGTCATCATCACCTGACGCCGCTCGCTGAGCCGCGTGGTGAGACGGTCGACGGCGCCGCCGGTCACCGTGACATTAATGGTATTGCCGCGCCCCTCGTCCGTGGTGTCCTGACAATATTCGATGGCGCCGATCTCATCGGCCGATCGGATCACGTCCTCAGCCAGCAGAAATCCAGCCGTGAGATCACGATCGGCGCCAGGCGTCCGCATGATCACCGCGAAGCTCGCCCCGTTGACGCGAACCTCCATCGGCTCTTCGACGGCCACGAGGTCGCGCCGATCGGCGCTGCCGCTCCGCGACACCACCACCTCACGGATCCCCGGTGCTCCGTTGCCTGGCGGCGAATTCGTCACGAGGTGATTCTACGCGTGAACTGCAGACTGTCGACTGAACTGTCAACTGTCAACTGTCAACTCAACTCTTAACTGCCGACTGTCGACTGCAGACTGTTCAGCCCTGGCAGCCGGGGCACCAGTACGTGGATCGGGCATCGAGGCCCATCTTCGTCATCTCGATTGGCG
>JALDXK010000582.1:0-4276 GCA_032155105.1 Acidobacteriota bacterium | reverse complement strand
GAGCAGTACCAGGCAGAACTCGCGGCGAGACGGACGCCAAGAAAAACGACAACGGACTCTCGACAACAGCAATAAGTAGATCTCAGATTTCAGATCTCAGATTTTAGATTTGGTTCTCGGGGGTTTGCCATGACTCACCGCACCCTGCTTGCGGCCGGTACTCTGCTGGCTGCGTCACTCTCCACTCTCAATGCTCGGCAGCCGGCCATCGCCGTTGACGGCGACGACATCGGCGGCGTGGTGCGCAGCAGCAAGGGCCCCGAAGCCGGCGTCTGGGTGATCGCCGAGACCAAAGATCTGCCCACGCCGTTTGCGAAAATCGTCGTCACCGACGACCAGGGACGCTACCTGCTGCCCGATCTGCCGAAGGCGAGTTACTCGGTGTTCGTGCGCGGGTATGGCCTGGTCGATTCACGACGCGTCGAGGCGGCGCCGGGCAAGGCGTTGAATCTCACGGCGGTGATTGCGCCGAACGATCACGCCGCCGCGCAGATCTACCCCGCCGGTCACTGGCTCTCGCTGCTGCGCATTCCCGAGGCCGGCGAGTTCCCTGGCACGGGACCGCAAGGCAATGGCATCAATCCGAACGTCAAGAGCCAGGCCGAGTGGGTCCGGATGATCAAATCCGGCGGCTGTACGGCGTGCCACCAGCTCGGGACGAAGGCCACGCGCGAGATTCCGAAGGAGCTTGGCACGTTCCCCTCCTTGCAGCATGCCTGGGAGCGCCGCCTCGCATCGGGACAGGCTGGGGGGCAGATGCTCAACGGCATCAACAATCTCGGCAAGGAACGCGCGCTGCTGTTGTTCGCGGACTGGACCGATCGCATCAATCGCGGCGAGGTGCCGCCGGCGCCGCCGCGGCCGCAGGGCATCGAGCGCAATGTGGTGATCACGTTCTGGGACTGGGCTGACCCGAAGGCGTACCTGCACGACGTGGTCTCGACCGATCGGCGCAACCCCACGCTCAACGCGTATGGCCCGCTGTATGGCGCGCTCGAGTTGAGCGCCGACTACGTGCCGGTGCTCGATCCGAAGACCAACCGGATCAGCCAGGTTCCGCTGAGCGTGCGCGATCCCAATACGCCGCCGACCTCGCCGAAGATGGCGGCGGCCTCGCCGTATTACGGCGAGGAAGCGATCTGGACGAGCAAGAACAACGTGCACAACCCGATGCTCGACGAGAAGGGCCGGCTGTGGCTCACCTCCGCGGTACGCTCGCCAGACAATCCCGCATTCTGCAAAGAAGGTTCGTCGCATCCGTCGGCGAAGCTGTTTCCGTTGCAGCGCAGCGGCCGCCACCTGCAGATGTACGACCCCGCCTCCAAGAAGCTCACGCACATCGCGACGTGCTTCGGTACGCATCACCTGATGTTCGCGGAAGACGCCAATCACACCCTGTGGACGAGCGGCGGTGGACAGGTGGTTGGCTGGTTGAACCGCAAGATGTTCGAGGAGACCGGCGACGAGGAGAAGTCGCAAGGGTGGACCGCATTGATCATGGACACCAACGGCAACGGCAAACGTGACGCCTACGTCGAGCCCGATCAGCCGGTGGATCCCACGAAGGACAAGCGCTTCGGCGCGGCCTTCTACTCAGTGGCGCCTGCGCCTGACGGATCGATCTGGGGCACCGTGCTCGGCTACCCCGGCCAGGTCGTGCGCCTGGTGCCCGGATCGAATCCGCCGGAAACCGCGATTGCCGAAGTCTACGAACCGCCCTCCACCGACAAGGTGCGGCCGGGCTTCTCGCCGCGCGGCGGCGACGTCGATCGCAACGGCGTGTTCTGGGCCGCGCTCGCAAGTGGACACCTCGCCAGCTTCGATCGTCGCAAGTGCAAAGGGCCGCTGAACGGACCCAAGGCCACCGGCCAGCACTGCCCCGAAGGCTGGACGCTCTACACCGAACCGATGCCGCAGTTCCGCGGCATGAAAGACGGCGGCAGCGTCGAAGGCAGCTATTACACGTGGGTGGATCAGTTCGACACGCTCGGCCTCGGCGCGAACACGCCAATCAATACCGGCAACGCGTCCGAAGCACTGCTCGCCCTGAAGGATGGCAAGTGGGTGGTGATCCGCGTGCCCTACCCACTCGGCTTCTACACCAAGTGGATGGACGGCCGCATCGACGATCCCAAGGCCGGCTGGAAGGGCCGCGGCCTGTGGGCCACGATCAGCACGCGCACACCGTTCCACATGGAAACCGGAAAGGGCACGACGAGCAAGGTCTACCACGTGCAATTGCGTCCGGATCCGCTGGCGAAATGAATAGGTTGCGCCAGGCAGGGTTTCCGTGGTCGTCGTGGGCGGGACTTCCACCTTCGCCCTGCGGGCTTCGGTGGACAAGAAAGTCCCGCCCCTACGTACTGATCGGGCTGTTTGCCCTGCTGCCAGTGACGCTCGCGGCGCAACACGGTGCGACCAACGGTGAGTGGCGGACGTGGGCGGGCGATCTCGGGGCCACGCGCTATGCGCCGCTCGATCAGGTCAGCGCAGATAACTTCAGTAAGCTCCAGGTCGCGTGGCGGTTCCGCACCGACAATCTCGGCTCGCGTCCCGACTTCAACCTCCAGACCACCCCGCTGATGATCAACGGCGTGCTCTACGCCACCGCCGGCGAGCATCGTAACGCCGTGGCGCTCGATGCGGCGACCGGCGAGCTGCTGTGGATGCACCGCCTCGACGAGGGCCTGCGCGCGCAGCGATCGGCGCGCCGGTTGTCGGGGCGCGGCGTCGGCTACTGGACCGACGGCCAAGGCGACGAGCGCGTGTTCTACGTCACGATTGGCTACCAGCTGGTAGGCCTCGACGCCAAGACCGGCAAGGCACTCAAGGACTTCGGCGTCAACGGCATCGTCGACCTGAAGAAGGACGCCGACCAGGCGCTCGATCCCGTCGACGGCGAGATCGCGTGGAACGGCGCGCCGGTCGTGGCGAAGAACGTGGTGTTGATCGGCGCGGCGCACCGCGCCGGCACGACGCCGAGGAGCCGGACCAACGCGAAGGGCTACATTCGGGGCTACGACGCGCGGACCGGCAAGCGCCTGTGGATCTTCCACACCATTCCGATCCCTGGTGAGTTCGGCAACGATACATGGCTCGAGAAGTCCTGGGAGTACACCGGCAACACCGGCGTGTGGACGCAGATGACCGTCGACGAGCAGCTCGGGATCGCCTACTTGCCCGTGGAGATTCCCACTGGCGACTACTACGGCGGCCATCGTCCCGGAAACAACCTGTTCGCGGAAAGTCTCGTCGCCCTCGATTTGCAGACCGGCAAGCGCATCTGGCATTACCAGTTCGTGCATCACCCGATCTGGGATTACGACGTGCCGTGCGCGCCGATCCTCGTCGACATTACCGTCGGCGGCCGCAAGATTGCCGCGGTGGCCCAGCCCACCAAGCAGGGCTTCATCTTCGTGTTCGATCGCAAGACCGGCGAGCCGGTGTGGCCGATCGAAGAGCGCGACGTCGAGCAAGGCACCGTGCCGCGCGAGTGGTATTCGCCGACGCAGCCCTTTCCCACCAAGCCGCCCTCGGTGGAACGGCAAGGGTTCCTGGCCGACTACGTGCTCGACTTCACGCCGGAACTCAAAGCCGAAGGCCTCGCGTTGATCGCGAAGTACAAGATTGGCCCGCTCTACACACCGCCGATCGTCCGCGGTGAGGGCGGTAAGCACGGATTGCTGTTCATCCCGAACGGACCGAACTGGCCGGGCGGGTCGTTTGATCCCGAGACCGGGATGCTCTACATCTACTCGCACACGCTGGTGCGCATCCTGTCGATGGTGAACGATCCGAAGCGGTCGGACATGAACTACATCAGCGACGGCGGCGCGTCGGAAGAAGGCGGTGCCGGATCGCTGAGCGTGCGCGGGCTGCCGTTGATCAAGCCGCCCTACGGGCGCATCAGCGCCGTCGACCTCAACACCGGCGAGATCGCGTGGCAGATCGCGCATGGCGAAACGCCGGACGCGATCAAGAACCATCCGGCACTGAAGGGTCTCACCATCCCTCGCACCGGCCGACCCGGTGGCGCCGGCGGCAGCTCCGGCGGCATCGGCACGCTGGTCACGAAGACGCTGGTGATTTCCGGCGAGGGCGGCACCGTGACGATGCCCGACGGGTCGAGGGGCGCGATGCTGCGCGCCTACGACAAGAAGACCGGCGCCGAGGTGGGCGCCGTGGCCATGCCCGGCGCGCAAACCGGATCGCCGATGACGTACATGCTCGGTGGGAAGCAGTACATCGTGGTGGCGTCGAGCAGCTCGATTAAACC
>JALDXK010000581.1:0-4277 GCA_032155105.1 Acidobacteriota bacterium | reverse complement strand
CGATTCGCGAGGCCACCGGCAAGCTGGTCGGCGCCTACCAGGTCAGCGGCGAGTATGCGGGATTGTGCGCGCTCGGCCGCGATGGCCTCGCCGATTTCAACGCCGCCCTGCTCGAGACGTGGCTGGTGTTCCGTCGCGCCGGCGCTGCGTACATCATCACCTACGGCGCGCGGCAGGCCCGCGCGATGGGAGTGCCGGCGTGACCGTGACGGCACACGCGGAACTGTTCGCGCGCTCGGTGCAGGTCGCGCCCGGTGGCGTGCAGAGCCCGGTGCGCGCGTTTCGTTCGGTCGGCGGCACGCCGATTTTCATGCAGCGCGCGTGCGGGGCGCGGCTCGTCGACGTCGCGGGCCGGACCTACATCGATTTCTGCCAGAGCTTCGGTCCGCTGTTGCTGGGCCACCGCGATCCCGACGTGCAGCAGGTGGTCGTCGAGGCGCTCAACGATGGCTGGACCTACGGCTGCTGCGAACCGTACTCGCTGGCACTCGCCGAGTGGATCACGTCGAACATCCCGTGGGCCGAGCGGGTCCGTTTCGTATCGTCGGGCACCGAAGCGGTGATGTCGGCGTTGCGCGTGGCGCGCGCGGCCACCGGACGCGCGAAGGTCGTCAAGTTCGACGGTTGCTATCACGGCCACGCGGATTCCATGCTGGTCCGCGCCGGCAGTGGCCTGGCCGGACAGGCCGTCGCGTCGAGCAGCGGTGTGCCGCCCGCTGTGGCGGACGACACGCTCGTGGTTCCGCTCGATGACGATCAGGAGCTCGATCGCGTGTTCGACGTGCATGGCGCAACGATTGCGGCAGCGATCATCGAGCCGCTGCCGGCCAACTACGGGCTCCTGCCGCAACGCGAGGTGTTCCTGCGGCGCCTGGCGGAACGCTGCCGTGAGGCGGGCGCCCTGTTGATGCTCGACGAAGTGATCTCCGGGTTCCGCATCGGCAAGACCGGCATGGCCGGCCGTCTTGGGATCCGTCCCGATCTCGTGACGTTCGGGAAGGTGATCGGCGGTGGATTTCCGGTTGGCGCGTATGCGGGCCGCAAGGAATTGATGGAATGGGTGGCACCCGCCGGCAGCGTCTACCAGGCCGGCACGCTCAGCGCGAATCCGATCGGCATGCGCGCGGGCCTCGCGTCGCTGTCGAAGGTTGACGCCGCCAACGGGTGGGCCACCCTCGACGAGCGGACCGGGCGATTCTGCGCGCAGTTGGTCGAGGGATTCGCCGGCCTGGCGCACCCGCTCGACGTCGTCCGCGAAGGCTCGATCTTCTGGATCGTGCGCCGGCCGGAGGCGCCGGTGCGTCGGCCCGATCGCATTCCGGCCGGCAATGCGGAGTGGTTCTCGCGGTTCTTCCATGCGGCCGTGGCACGCGGCGTCTATCTGCCGCCGTCGTCGTACGAAGTGGGATTCGTCTCGCTCGCGCACGACGACGACACGTTGAAAACCGCGGCGTCGGCACTGAGTGCGGCCGCGCGGGAGGTCGATACGCCGTGAAGCCACAAAAGCTCACGTGGCAGTACGTCGCCACCGGCGGGTGGCTGACCTTCACCGTGGCCCTTGCGGTGTGGTGGGTGATTTTTGGCTTGGGCCAGGCGCGCCAGCTGAGTGTGCTCGAAGGCCCGGATGCCGCCCGGATCTTCAATGTGACGCGGATGCTCGTGTTCGAAGGCATGGCGCTCGTGGGCATGCTCTGCGCCGGCGGCTTTGCCTTGGCGGTGGCGATCCGCCGCGAGCAGCGGCGCCACCGCGAGCAACGCGCGTTCTTCATGGCCTTCACGCACGATCTCAAGACCTCGCTCACCTCGCTGCGATTGCAGGCCGAGGCGCTGCGCGAGGATCTGCCGGAGCACGCGGCCAACCCGAACTTGCAGCGCATGCTGAAGGACTCGGTGCGCCTGCAACTCCAGCTCGAGAACGCGCTGGCCCTGACCACCGCGGACGGCGCCGTGTTCATCGAGGCGATCGACGTGCGCCGCGTGGTGGAGTACCTGCGCGAGGATTTTCCGGATCTCACCATCGAGATCAACGGCGACGGGCGCGTGCGCGCCGATCGCCGCGCCATCGAGAGCGTGCTGCGCAACCTCCTGCAGAACGCCGTGGTCCACGGCCGCGCCACGCGCGTCTCGCTCGACTTGCGACGATCCGCCACCGGGGCGATCGAGATCGTGGTCGCCGACGACGGCAACGGCGCCGCGGTGGATCTCTCGACGGCGCTGGACCGTCCGTTCGTGCGGCCCACGTCGACGAGCGGCTCCGGAGTTGGCCTGTATGTCTGTGGCCGCCTGCTGCAACAGATGCACGGCCAACTTCGTGTCGTCGCCGCGAAAGCGCCGGGCTTTGCGGTGAGTATCGAGCTGCCGGAGGCCGCGTGATGTCGCGCGTGCTGCTGGTCGAGGACGATCGCTCGCTGGGCACCGTGCTGGCCGAACGTCTCACCATCGAAGGTCACGACGTGCAGTGGGTCGACACGTTTGCGGCCGCGGTGACGGCTGCCCGCGATCATCGCTGGGATCTCGCCATCGTCGACGTGATGCTGCCCGACGGTTCCGGATTCGACCTGGCGCCGGAAATGCGGCGCCGATCGCACACGCCGATCATGTTCATGACCGCGCTCAACTCGGCCGAGAGCCGGCTGACCGGCTTCGAGCTTGGCGCCGACGAGTACTTGCCGAAGCCATTTCACCTCAAGGAATTCCTGTTGCGGGTGCGGCACGTGCTGACCACGCAGGCGCCGCTCCGACAACTGCAGGTCGGCGACGCGACCATCGATTGGGATGCCATGGCGGTCGACCGCCCCGGCCGGGATCGCGAGTTCCTGCAGGTGCGGGACTTTCGCGTCCTGGCCATGCTCGTCGAGGCCGCGCCGCGCGCGTTGTCTCGCTCGGACATTCTCGATCAGGTGTGGGGCGAGCAGGAGTTTCCCACGCAACGCACTGTCGACAATGCGATCGTGCGATTGCGGCAGGCCATTGGCGACATCGACGGGCAGTGGATTCGTTCGGTACGGGGGATTGGATATCAATGGGCGGCCAGCTCCAGGTCATGAATGCGTTTCAACGCGCGCTTGCGGGTGAGCCGCAGCGCGTGCCGCCGATCTGGCTGATGCGCCAGGCCGGCCGGTATCACCGTCCGTACCAGGTGCTGCGGCGCTCGCACGGCTTCGAAGACCTGTGCCGGCAGCCTGAGCTCGCCGTCGAAGTGGCGATGGGCCCGATCGACGACTTCGATTTCGATGCGGCGATCCTGTTCAGCGATCTGCTGTTTCCGCTGGAAGCGCTCGGCATGTCGCTGTCGTATGCCGACGGGCCGCCGAGGCTCGATGGTCCGCTCGATGCCGATCGCATCGCCCGCTTCCGGCCGCTCGACGAGGCGATCGCGCGGCTGCAGTTCCAGGCCGATGCGTTGCGCCTGACGCGCGCCCGGCTGTCGCCTGAGAAGGGGCTGATTGGGTTTGTCGGCGGTCCGTGGACGCTGTTCGTCTACGCGATGGAGGGCTCGCACGCCGGCGCGATGCGCGTCGCGAAGTCGTCGTGGCAGCTCTATCGCACGTTTGCCGCGCAGGTGACACCCCTGCTGCGGGCCAACATCGGCCGCCAGCTCGACGCCGGCGCCGACGTGGTGATGGTGCTCGACACCGCCGCCGGGGAGCTGCCACCGGCGTACTTTCATCGCGAGGTCGCGCCCGATCTGTCGAGCCTGGCGCAGGCGTTCCCACGCCGCGTCGGCTATTACACGAAGGCGGGGCATCCCGATCTGATCGAGCCGGTGATGGCGGGTGGTGCCTTTGCCGGCATCGGCGTGGACTCGCGCTGGGATCTGGCGCCGCTGATCGCGAGACCGAATCGTGACGCGTTCATCCAGGGCAACTTCGATCCGGCGTGGCTGTTCCTGCCGCAGCCGGAGCTCGAACGAGCCATCGACGAATTCATCGATCCCATTCGCGCCCTGAGCGTCGAGCAGCGGCGGGGATGGATTTGCGGCCTCGGTCATGGCGTCCTGCCCGGCACTCCCGAAAGTGCGGTGCGCGGATTCGTGACCAGGGTCAGGGAGGCGTTCGCATGAGCGAGTTGACCCTGACACAACTGCTCGAGAAATACGACGTGCCGGTGCCGCGCTACACGAGCTATCCCGCGGTGCCGAACTGGCAGGAAACGCCGTCGGTCGAAACCTGGTTCGCCGCGGTGCAAAGTGCGCTGTCGAGCGATGCCGCCACCCTCGCCGTGTACGTGCACCTGCCGTTCTGCGAGACGCTCTGCACGTTCTGCGGCTGCAACAC
>JALDXK010000580.1:0-4286 GCA_032155105.1 Acidobacteriota bacterium | reverse complement strand
GCGCGAAGGTGGAAGTCCCGCCCATTGCCTTGGGGTTACGAAGCCGGAGTGGCGCTCACGCCGCGGGCGGAGTCGTGGTGGGTCAGGAACCAGTTGTAGGTCTGCTCGATGCCTTCGCCGAGGGCGATCTTGTGACGCCAGCCGAGCGCGTGCAGGCGGGTCACATCGAGCAGCTTTCGGGGCGAACCATCAGGTTTCGTGGAGTCCCAGACGCTGGTCGCGGTGGGATGGACGATGCGCCGCACCATTTCGGCCAGCTCGCGGATCGAGAGGTCTTCACCGGTGCCGACGTTGATGTGGCTGGCGTCGCTGTAGTGGTTCATGAGGAAGACGCAGGCATCGGCGAGGTCGTCCACGTGGAGGAACTCGCGCTTCGGCGTTCCCGTGCCCCACATCGTCACTTCGGAGCGGCCTTCTTCCCGCGCGTCGTGAAACTTGCGAATCATGGCCGGCAGCACGTGCGAGCTGGCGAGGTCGAAGTTGTCGTTCTGCCCGTACAGGTTGGTCGGCATCGCCGAGATGAAGTCGTTGCCGTACTGCTTGCGGTACGACTGGCACAGCTTGATGCCGGCGATCTTCGCGATGGCGTACGCCTCATTGGTAGGCTCGAGTGGTCCGGTCAGCAGCTCCTCTTCCTTCATTGGCTGCGAAGCCTGGCGCGGATAGATGCAGGAGCTGCCGAGATACAGCAGCTTCTTCACGCCGAACAGATGCGCCGAGTGCACTACCGTGGCGTGAATCATCATGTTGTCGTAGATGAACTCGGCCGGCCGCGTCGAGTTCGCCATGATGCCGCCGACGGTGCCCGCGACGAGATACACGTACTCGGGACGATTGGCGCGGAACCAGTAGTTCACCGCCGCCTGATCGCGAAGATCGAGCTGATCGCGTGTGGCGGTCAGGATGTTGGTGTAGCCGAGGTGATCCAGACCGCGGCGAATCGCTGAGCCGACGAGGCCGCGATGGCCGGCGACGAAGATCCGTGACGAGGGTGTCATCTCTGACATCAGCCTACGTTAGTCAATCGGGCCCCCGCTCTTTCCCCTCGCGCCGCGCCACGAGCAGATGCGTATTGATCAGGACGCTCAACATGCAGATGGCTTTGTTCTGCTCAGCTGCTGATGCTCGAGAAAATGCGGCGCGCCGGGAGGTTCGGCGCTTACCTCCCGCGCGCCTTCAGGGAAACCCCTGCTTGAACTGGGGAGATTCTATCCGCTGAGCCCGGTTCTTCGATTTCTGCGCATTACGAACCAGGAAGGGGAGTATGCGCAGAATTGCTTGGTTTTTCGCGGTTTTCTCGATCGCCACGGTCGCTGAGGCCCAGTCCACCTCCGCCACGGCTTCGGTGGACCGGCCCGCTGCCGACGCGGCGGCCACAGCAGAACAGCCGAGGTGGGATTTCAACCTAGGCATCGGCATGATGGCGGCTCAACCAGGTGAGTTCAGCCGCGGCTACTACGACGACTGGTACTCCGAAGGCCGCTACAGCGTGGGCCTCGGCTACTACTGGACGAAGCACTTCAAGACCGAGGTCGAGTTCGCGACGAGCGGCGAAGGCTCGCGCTACGTGCAGGAGTTCATCCGCATTCCGGGCACCTCGAACGTCGTGCCGTTCAGCGTCGAAGAGTTCCACCGCCTGCAGCAGACGTCGGTGCGCGCCGTGTGGCAGTTCCTCGACAACGCGTGGGTGCATCCGTACCTGAACGCCGGCGGCGTGTTCGAAGCCGATCGACAGCATCGTCGGTCGCAGGACCAGTTCTACTACCCGCCGGATCCGCGAGGCGGTACGCCGCCCATCCGTTTCAGGCCGGAGGTGGATCCCGGACCTGAATGGGAACACCGCGGCGGCCTGATGGCCGGCGGCGGCGCGAAGTTCTACGTCTCGATGAACAGCTACATCAACACCGGCATGCAACTCAGTTGGGCGAAGCCGTCGACGACGGTGACGTTTCTTGCCGGGTTTGGGGTGGAGTTCTGAGTCAGCAATCAGCAATCGGCAATCGGCAATCGGCAATCGGCAATCGGCAATCGGCAATCAGGGAGTTTACAGTTCAGGAGTTGATCATGCGTTTCACGGCCATTGCGCTCATCTTTTCCGTCGTAACCTTCAGTGCCAGCGACGTGTTCGCGCAAACGCAAGAAGCTGCCGCGTGGCGACAGGTTGCCGAAGCCATTCCGCTTGGGTCGAAGGTCAAGATCCAGACGCACCAAGGCAAGCGCATCAACGGCACGCTGATGCGGGCGGATGCGACGTCGGTGATGCTGAAGCGGAACACGCGGCGGCCCGAGCCGGCGATCATCATCCCTTACGACGAGATCGCCAAGCTCGAACGCGACCATGGTGGCGGCGGCATCAATGTCGCCAAGGCGATCGCCGTTGGCGCTGGAGTCGGCGCAGGCGTGATTATGACGATGATACTGTTCGCTATGCAGCTTGATTAGCTGCCTGGCAAGCTTACCCGCGAGCAGGTGCTCGCTCCGAGACCGTCTCCGCGACGCGCTTAAGCGGGAGATGCTATCGCCTCCGCGAATGGCTCGTCTCGCCCTTTGCGCACTTACGCGCGATCAGGGTATCTCGTTCCGCGAGCGTCTCCGCTCGCCGGTCAAACCTCGCTCGGCACACCAAGCACTCCGCGAACTCGCGCACTGCTTGGCTCAAACAGCGCCCCTCTTGGCCTACGCTCCATTTGTCAGTCAAGAGATGTGAGTCGGCTCGGTGGAAAGCTCGCTTCACGAGACACCTGTTCGCGCGACGCGCGCCAGCGCGAGACGGTGCCGACCGCAGCGAATGTCGAGCGAGTCGCATTCCTAGTTCTTGACCGACAAAACGAGCGGAGCCCAGAGTCGCGCCTGTTTGAGGCCAAGGGGTGCGCCGAGTTGCGCCAAGAGCACAACGCGGCGAGCGAGTTTTGACGCGACGAGACGAGCCATTCGCGGAGGGCGGCATCGTCTCGCGCCAAGCGCGGAGCGGAGACGCGAGCTGAGCGAGACACCTGATCGCGCGTAAGCGCGCGGTCGGCGTTACGCGAAATCCTGATCGGTCAGATGTGTGTCGGTCGGGATGTCGCGGGCGGCTTTCTTGCCGAGGATCGATTCGAACCGTTCCGCGCGGATGGCGCCCGTGCCCGGGCGCTTCACCCACAGGTTCTGCATCGTGAACGGCTCGCCCGCTTTCACCGGCGCGATGGTGACGACGGTGGCGAAGGCGAAGTCGATCGTCACCTGCTCCTCCTTCGCCGGCTCCTTCGTGCCGCCGAGCTCGCTGTGTAGCGTGCGCGACTGTTCGATCAGCTCGCGGCATCGCTGTTCGTCCATCGAGCAGACGATGTCGGGACCGACGCGGGACATGCGGTCGGTGAAGTGCCGCTCAAGTATCGACGCGCCGAGGGCCACCGCGCCCAGGCACGCGACGTTGTTGGTGGTGTGATCCGATAACCCAATCACCGCGCGCGGGAAGGCCTTGCCCATCTCCACCATGGCGCCTAGACGGACCAGATGCGGCGGCGTGGGATAGAGGTTCGTGGTGTGCAGCAGCGCATACGGAACGGACGCGACCTCGAGGATGTCCACTGCCTTGCGGACGCTCTCGATCGTGTTCATGCCGGTGCTGAGAATCATCGGCTTGCCGAACGACGCGATATGCTTCAGCAGCGGGTAATTGTTGCACTCGCCGGAACCGATCTTGTAGGCGGCCACCTTCATCCGCTGCAGTCGATCGGCCGCCGCGCGAGAGAAGGGCGTGCTCATGAAGATCATGCCCTTCGACTCGACGTAGTCCTTCAGCTTCCGCTCATCATCTTCGGACAGCGCGCAGCGCTGCATGATTTCGTAGATCGAGACCTTCGCATTGCCGGGCACGACTTTCTTAGCGGCGCCGCTCATCTCGTCTTCGACGACGTGCGTCTGGTGCTTGACCACCTCGACGCCGGCGCGCTTGGCGGCGTCCACCATCTCGAGGGCGGTTTTCAGGCTGCCCTCGTGGTTGATGCCGATTTCGGCGACGACCAATGGTGGATGGTCAGGACCGATTCGGCGTCCCGCAATAGTGATCTGGTTAGCCATCTGTGACCGTTCCGCTTATGCGCTGACAAGGTATCTCGCTCCGCGAGCGTCTCCGCTCGCCGGGCAAAGCTCACTCGGCGCATTGTGCTCTTGGCCCAACTCGACGACACTACTTGGGCTCAAACAGGGGCGACTCAGGCCTCCGTTCGCTTTGCCGGTAAATGCACCGCGTCGGCTCGGTCGAATGCTCGCTGCGCGACACACCTGTCCGCGCAACGCGCGTG
>JALDXK010000579.1:0-4286 GCA_032155105.1 Acidobacteriota bacterium | reverse complement strand
CCGCCGAGGCCGGCGCGGCCATCGACAGGTCGCTCGCGCGACGCACGTCGGCGTCGGGCGTGACCGTCAGTCACACCCTGATGCCGTTGCAGGATCAGATGACGAGCGACGTCCGGCTGCCGTTGATCCTGCTCACCGTCTCAGTGGCGTTGGTGTTGCTGGTTGCCTGTGTGAACCTTGCCGGCCTGCTGTTGGCGCGAGCGGGGCGCCGCACGCGCGAGATTGCCACGCGCCTCGCCGTGGGCGGCGATCGCCGCGCGGTGATCCGGCAGTTGTTGATCGAGAGCGTTGTGCTCGCCCTGTTCGGCGGGCTGGCCGGTCTCGCGTTCGGCGCGCTGGCGCTCGAAGGATTGAAGGCGGGCGCCGGCGAGTTGCTGCTGACGTCGTGGTCCGACGTGACGCTCGATGCGCGCGTGCTGTCGGTGACGCTTGGCCTGACCGCACTCACCGCCGTGCTGTTCGGACTCGTGCCGGCCATTCAAGCCACGCGCCTCGATGTGCAGGCGGCGTTG
The DNA here is from genome assembly GCA_032155105.1 of Acidobacteriota bacterium. GTDB lineage: Bacteria > Acidobacteriota > Vicinamibacteria > Vicinamibacterales > UBA2999 > 12-FULL-67-14b. Next base: position 3,774 of record JALDXK010000579.1, on the reverse strand, counting down.
GCCGAAGGGGGCACGCGGTCAGTTGCGGGCGGCGCGAAGGGATGGCCGCGGCGGTTGCTGGTGGTCGCTGAGGTCGCGCTGGGCGTGGTGTTGCTGGTCGGCGCGGGCCTGTTGACGCGCACCTTTGTTCATCTGCAGTCTCAGGCGCCGGGCTTCGATCCGCGCCAGCTCAAGGTCGCCTCGGCGTCGCTCGAAGACGCGCGCTACGAACAGCACGAGCGCGTGGCGCAGCTGTTCGATCGCAGCGTGGCGCACCTGGCCGCGATCCCTGGAGTGGAAGCCGTGTCGGTGTCGCTCGGGCTTCCCTACGAGCGCATCCTCAACATGGGCGCGCGCATTGTCGGGCCAGGCGGCGAGCGGAGCGACTTCATCTTCACCACCGCAACCTACGTCACGCCGGGGTACTTCGAAACGCTCAGGCTCGCCCTCCAGGGTGGCCGCACCTTGCACTCGAGCGATGCCACCACCAGCGCTCCCGTCGTCGTGATCAACGACGCGTTCAAGCAGCGCTATTTCAAGGATCGCGATGCCGTAGGCGAGCACGTGTTCATGAGCGGGGAAGCGCGCCAGATTGTTGGCGTGGTCGCCAACGTGCAGCAGCGCGGGGGCTTCAACGGCTTTGGCCCGCTCGACGCGCTGCCGGCGATCTACATGCCGTTCTCGCAGTTCCCCCAGGGCGGCCTCCGCACGATTCACGGCTGGTTCTCTCCGGCGTGGATCATCCGTGAAGCCAGGCCGGGCGCGGTTACCGAGCTGGCGATCCGGCGCGCGATGGAGGACATCGATCCGCGGCTGGCGCTCGCGCCGGTGCGCGGTATCGACGACGTCCGGAGCGCAGCGCTGTCGCGCCAGCGGATCATGATGCTGCTCGTGGCGGGGCTCGGCGGGCTCGCGCTGTTCCTGGCCGCCATTGGCATTCATGCGCTGATCGCGAGCGGCGTCACCGAACGGACGCGCGAGCTCGGCATCCGCATGGCGCTTGGCGCCACGGTGGGCCAGACGATTCGCGATGCGGCCCTGCCGGGGATCGTCATGGCCGCGGCGGGTCTGGTGATTGGCTGTGCGGTTGCCTACGGCACGTCCGGACTGATTCGCAACCTGCTCTGGGGCGTGAACGCAAACGATCCGATGACGTTCGTGACGGTGATCGGCGCGCTGCTCGTGGTCGCGGTTGCGGCGAGCGTGCTGCCCGCGTTGCGCGTGAGAAAGCTCGATCCCGTTTCCCTTTTGCGATCTGAGTGAAAATGGCGGGCGTGCCTGCCACGCCCGCCATTCACTTTCTCAAGCAGCATCGCGTTCCGTTTACCGAACATTCCTATCGCTACGAAGAGCGCGGCGGCACCGCCGCCTCGTCGCGCGAGCTGGGCGTCGACGAGCACATCGTCATCAAGACGCTGGTCATGGAAGACGAACAGAAGCGGCCGCTGATTGTCCTGATGCATGGCGATCGCGAAGTATCCACCAAGAACCTGGCGCGGCAGATTGGCGCCAAGGCCGTGGCGCCGTGCGCTCCGGACGTTGCGCAGAAGCACACTGGCTACCTGGTCGGCGGTACCTCGCCATTCGGCACGCGCAAGACGATGCCGGTGTATCTCGAGCGATCGATCGCCGATCTCGATCGCATTTACATCAACGGCGGCGCGCGCGGATTCCTCGTGTCGCTGTCGTCGCTGGATCTCGTGCGAGTGCTGTCGCCCACGCTTGTGGATGCGGGCGTTCACGACGTCCGCTAAGCAATTCCCGCAACATTGCGAGCACGCCGGCGTCGCGAATTCTGCGATGTCAAAGATGCTGATCTCACCACTCCGGCCTGAATTCCCACGGCACGTCGATCGCAGCTCAAGAGCGGCATGGACGACGGTAAGATAGGCGCGAGGAGACGGCGATGCGCACAGCGGCGCGGCGGCTCACCGCCGCCGAATTCCTGCTGATTCCGGACGACGGCAAGATGCACGAGCTCATCGACGGGGTCCACTACGTGACGCCGTCGCCGAAGCTCAGTCACCAGGAACTGGTTGGCCGCCTGCATCTCGCCATCGGCAATTTCCTGTCCACGCGGCGTCATCTCGGTCGGCTCTTTCTTGCCCGGCTCGACGTCGTGATGTCGGAGTATGACGTCGTTGAGCCCGATTTGTTGTTCGTGTCAGGCGATCAGCTCGATATCCTGACCGAGGCCAACGTGCAAGGCGCTCCGGCGCTCGTAATAGAAGTCTTGTCGCCCAGCACACGGCGTCGCGATGAAGGCATCAAACGCAAACTGTTTGATGAGAAAGGCGTTCGCGAGTACTGGCTGGTGGATCCGAAGGGCTGTCGCGTATCGATCTGTCGCCGAGCCGAGGACGGGTCGTTTCCAACGGTCGCGAACCTCGAGGCTGGATCCACCGACCGGCTCACGACACCGTTGCTTCCAGAGTTCTCGCTGGCGATGACCGATCTTTTTGCGGAGCTCTAAGAGACTTACTCCAGTTCCCGCCGCAAGGCCTCGAAGCGCTCCGCATCGCGGTTGAGCCATCGCCCGAACCACACCAGCCCCACGATCGCCGCGAGGGTGAATCCGGCGAGCCATCCCCACGCGAACCACGCGTCGCCCGCGTCGTGCTGTCGCGCGCCGGAATACAGGTGATCCCAGATCCAGATCACGAAGACGATCACCTCGCCGACCAGCACGATCCACCCGATGCGCCACGCCATCCGCATCCGGCGCAGCCGCTCCGCGGAGATCTCCAGGTACTCGGCGGTGGTGGCAGCCGATGAGCGCAGGACGCCGCGCCAGTTCCACCAGCCGAAGCCGATGGCGGCCACGGTGATGCAGGCGAGACCGAACATCGCCATCCGCTCGACATCGCTGCGCGCGGCAACGCCGAGGTAGACCAGGAGGGGCAGCGCGATGGCGCCAATCACGAAATCGGAGACCACGAACGACCAGACCAGGCCGCTGCGACGTTTCACGTAATGCCGGATGTCCTCCTCGGTAGTGATGTCGCGCGGCGTGCCGGCCTGCCACTCCCGGGTCCACTTCTGGAAATCGCGATCGTGTTCGGGCGTGCTCATGAGCGATCCTCTTGCGCGCCGAGCAGGCGCGACAGGGCGGCGCGGGCGCGGGTCAGGCGCACGGCCACGTTGTTCTCGGTGATGCCGACAATGTGCGCGACCTCGGCGTGGCTCAGCCCTTCGAGCGAGAGCACCACCACCTGGCGCAGGCCGATCGGCAGGGACTGCACCGCGGCCTGCAGGCGCTCGTGACGCTGCTGCATCGACAACGAGCGCTCGGGATCCGGTTGCGGCGCCGGCAGCGGCGCGTCATCGTCGAGCGCATCGGCACGGCGGCGTTGCCAGTGGTCGACATGACTGACCGCGCGGTTGTGCGCGATGCGGAACAGGAACGTGCGCTCGGAACATTCGCCGCGAAAGCGCGGCAGCGCCTGCCACACGGCGAGCCAGACGTCCTGCACGAGATCCTGCTGGCGCGACGGGTCGCGCTCGTAGCTGGCCGCCATGCGGCGCAGCGCGCGGTCGTGTTCGTGCAGCAGCCGTACGCAGCGATCGTCGCGGCTCTCGCCGGGCCGCCCGGCATCGCTCACGCGCCGGCTCTCCGCAGGACGGCTTCCCGGTTCAGCTGTGCCGTCGCCGCCCAGCCGGCGGCGAGGGCCGTCGCGATGGTGATCGCCGACAGCGTCACCGCGGCCGTCATCGACACCGCGTCGCCGCGGACGAGATCGGTGATGACCATGTGCTGGCCGATCATAGGAGCGTACGCCATCCACGGCGCCGGCT
>JALDXK010000578.1:0-4293 GCA_032155105.1 Acidobacteriota bacterium | reverse complement strand
ACCCAGTACTTGTTGACCGTGCTCGTGTTCCTGCCGGTCATGCTGTTCCTCTACCAGGTGGCGCCGTCGTGGCCGATGGTCCTCTATCCGGTGTTCCTCACCATGCAGGTGCTGTTCACGATCGGCGTCGCGCTGCTGCTGGCGGCAGGCACCGCGTTCTTTCGCGACGTCCGGCACCTGCTCGACATCGCCCTCTCGGCGACGTTCTGGCTGACGCCCATTCTGTACTCGCTGTCTCAAGTGCCGGAGCCGCTGCGTCTGCCGCTCCTCCTCAGCCCGCTGTCGTCGTTCATCGTCGCGTACCAGCAGATCTTTTTCTACCAGCAATGGCCGTCGTTGACCGTGTGGGTGATTGGTATGGCCTACGCGATCGGCGTCTTCCTGCTGGGCAGCTGGCTCTTCCTCTCGGTAGAAGACCAGCTCGCGGAGCAACTCTGATGAATCCGGCGATCATCGCGGAGGACCTGTCGAAGCGGTTTCTACTGAGGCACAATCGCGCCGGCGAGCTGAAAGTCAGGTTCCTCGGCCTGTTTCACAAGCACAAGCGCGAGACGATCGAGGAATTCTGGGCGCTCCGCGGCGTGTCAGCATCGATCGCGCACGGCGAGTCCGTGGCGATCGTCGGGCGCAATGGCTCCGGCAAGAGCACCTTCCTCAAACTGGTCGCGGGGCTGCATCGTCCGACCAGTGGCCGCCTGTTGATGGCGCGTCACGCGCGGATCGGCACGATGATCGAACTGGGCGTCGGCTTTCACCCCGAGTTGACGGGCCAGGAAAATGTGCTGCTGAATACGTCCATTCACGGCCTGTCGCGCGCGCAGACCGAGGCCATCTATGCGGCCATCGTCGAATACTCCGGTCTCGAGCACTTCATGGACGTGCCGATCAAGAACTACTCGTCGGGCATGCACATGCGGCTGGGGTTCGCGATCGCGGCCAATCTCGATCCCGACATCCTGCTGCTCGACGAAGTCTTCGCCGTCGGCGATGCCGACTTCCAAGACCGGTGCAAACGCACGGTCGCCGACTTCCAGGACCGCGGCAAGACCATCCTGTTCGTGTCGCACTCGCCGGAGGCGGTACGCAGCATTTGCAGTCGCGTACTGGTCCTGGAACACGGCCACCTCGTCTTCGACGGCGACGTGGACGAAGGGCTCGCGTTTTATGCACAGCTGCTGTCGAGCGGTGCCTCGATAGCAACGGGCGCCTGAGTTAGGCGCTATTCGGTGGGATGGAGTGGCGTGCTTTCTGATGAAGCACGCGCGAAGCGCGGGAGGCGGTCGAGCGCGAGCGCCGCTGCCAGGAACATCCACACGATCAAGCGGGTTCGTTCCACGGCGGCGCGGGCGTCGAAGAAATTCTCCGTGAGCGAGTGGACTGCGAATCCTACGAGCGCCAGCAGGATCCCCAGCGAGATCATCGGAACATCGCCTGCGTTCCACGCACGCCAGCAGGCTCGAAACGCCCAGGCAAGAAACAGCAACAGGCAGAGCCCGCCGATCACGCCGACTTCCACGCCTGCGTGTAGCAGCAGGTTGTGTGCGTTGTTCAAGCCAACGTAATGGCTCGGAAAGTCCGCCGCGTAGCCGCTCGCGGCAATTGCCTGTCCGTAATTGCCGGGACCAACACCCAGCCACGGATAATCCCCGATCAGCCTGGCCGCCGCTTGCCACATCAGCGTGCGGCCACTCAGATCCGATCCGTAATCCAGGTACCCGCGCAAGAACCAGACGGCGAGGACGAGGATTCCGGCGAGGACCGCGACCACAACCGGTTCCTGTCTTCGACGGCCTGTCGCTTCCATCACGACAAAGAGCGCGAGGCTCCCCGCCACGACTCCCATCGCCACCAGCCCACCACGAGAGCCGTTGACGTAGGCGACGGCGAAGAGTCCGCCGGCCAGGACGACGCTCGCCATGGCGCGCCACACCGACACTCGGGACGCGAATCCCAACAACGCGAGCGCAAAGCCCAGCGTCAGCGCGAGGCTGGTTCCGTGGATACCACCCCACTGCGGCACCGAGGGCAAGGAGGGCCCGCCGCGAATATAGACAAAGCCGGTGCTCGCGCGATCGAACGCGATCTGCGCCGACAAGACGACGGTCGCGATCATCAGGAGGATTACGAACCACGACAGGCGCAACGGTGTGCGCAGGAGATAGGCGGCGCCATACACAAAGGCCGCCATCACGACGAGATGGTAGGCCGGCCTGAACAACGACAGCCACGCCGGATCGGCCGACGCCGATACGATGCTCCACTGATGCACCGCGGCGCTGAGCAATCCAACGCCCACGTAGGCCAGCAGGGCGATGGGGATGTTCCTGGCGGCCTTGCCGTCTGCCGCTCCCGCGATGATACCGATCACCGCGACGGCCAGGGCATCGTCCTGCAAGCTGGCATCGAAATCGAAGAACATGCGCCAGCCAAGCCAGGCGAGCAACAGGACGCCTGCCGCATCGAAAATTCGCGAGAGGCCTTCGGCGACCAGCGGGACGGCGCTGGCCTCGCGGTTCATGAGCCGGCTCGATCGGTCATCACCGCTGCCGTGACAGACGAGGCCGGCGTCGCGTCGCGGATGACTGCGAGTGCAAGTACGAAGATCGCCCAGTGGAACGTAATGGCGATGGCCCACTGCACGACGGGGAACCTCAGGGCGAACGGCAGAGTGGGTTGGATCTCGGCGACGAATCTTCGATAGGGAGATCGACCCTGCCGTTCCGCACGGATGTAGAGCGACCCCGGTTGCCGAACGTCGTCGATCCAGAGCACTCCGCCGCGCTCGGGGTTGTCCCTCGACGCAACGAGAGCCACCTGGCGCGCGCTCCCGCCAGGCCGTACCGGGACGTTGTCCACGTCCAACAACCGCACTTCAAAGGTGTACCAGCGATCGCGCGACGAGCCGTCGCGCGTAAAGGGCAGGCTCTTCCATTGCCGCCCTGGCCGCAGTTCCAATTGACTGGTGCCTTCGAACGCGCGCGTCATTTCCTGCGGTTGGTCCCGGAAGCCGCGCCACACCGTCCAGTGGACCGTGACCACCGACCGGGTGGCGCTGCTGAAATACAAGCTCACCGCCCTGAGCCCGTCGCCGCGCATCGTGAAGGCGTGAGACACGGACCGGCCGGATCCGAATTCCGCCAGTTCGTAGACTTCCGTGCCCTCGATGCGGAACTGGCTGTTGCCGTTCATGAATACGAGGTAGATCTCGGCTCCGAGACACACCGCGATGAACAGCGCGACCGCCGCGCGGGACCAGGTGACGCGTGACAGGTCAAAGCGCAAAAACAATCCGTCGTTGGAAGGCGCTGATGACCGCTGCCGAAGCCGCGAATAGGATCACAAGGACAAGGCCGACGGCCGCGTAGCTGTGCCACGCGGCGGGCGTGGCGTTGAGCAAAGGCTGCCGCACGACCTCCAGCAGGTGATACATCGGGTTGAGATCGATCACCAGCGAGAGATCACGTCGATGCCGCAACAGCGACGCCGGGAAGATCACCGGCGTCACGTAGAACAACACCTGCATGCCGACGGTCGCCATGTGCGCGATGTCACGAAACCGCGCGTTGAGGTGCGCGAAGATCGTGATCAACAACAGTGACGTCGCCATCACCATGACGAGTCCCGGGACGGCGAGCAGCGTGCCGGGCCCGATCGGAATCTGGTAGACCACCGCCACGATCGCAAACGCGCCCATCGTGATCAGCGTGGTCGTGCTGATGCTCACGAACGAGCGGAAGATGTAGATGTAGATCGGCAGGCTGATCTGCTTGATGTAACCCTCGGCATGGATGAAGGCGTTACCGCCGTCGACGATCGAGTTGGTCAGGTAGCCCCACAGGATCATGCCGATGGTGAGATACGGGATGAACTGACCCGGATCCTGGCCGAGCAGGTTGGCGTAGATGAACCCGATCGACAGCACCATCACGGCGAGGTTTACAAAGATCCACGCCGGTCCGATGGCCGATCGCCGGAATTTCAGCCGCACGTCCTGCATCCCCAGGCGCGCCCAGATGGGCCAGAGGGCGGCCGAGCGGATGACGTCGCGCAGCGTGTCCTGCGCGGTTCCCGACAGGCAGCGCGCCAGCCCCGGTGACCTCATGAGCACCGCAACGGCCCCGCGGACCCTTCCCATGCACGAGGGCGGCCTCCAACGGCGGATCCTCTCGGTGCTCGCCAGCCCCGGCGGGGGCGTCTTCCTGCTGATCATCGCCCTGCTGGTGGCGATCATGATCTCCAACCCGAACTTCGCCGACCCCAACGCCCTGATCCGCTTCGCCGGGCGCACAGCCC
>JALDXK010000577.1:0-4296 GCA_032155105.1 Acidobacteriota bacterium | reverse complement strand
GAGCTCGATCACTACGAGAAGAACCAGGCCGGCTACCAGGGCCTGAAGACGGCGCTGTCGATGCCCCCCGAGGCCGTCATCGAAGCCGTGAAGACGTCGGGCCTGCGCGGCCGCGGCGGCGCGGGCTTCCCGACCGGCCTCAAGTGGCAGTTCGTCGACAAGAAATCTCCGAAGCCGAAGTTCATCGTCTGCAACGCGGACGAAAGCGAGCCGGGCACGTTCAAGGACCACCTGTTGATGGAGCGCAACCCCCACTCGCTGGTGGAGGGGTGCCTGATCGGCTGCTACGCGATCGGCTCGAAGGCCGCCTACATCTACATCCGCGGGGAGTTCTATCACCTCTTCCCGACGATGCAGAAGGCGATCGAGGATGCGCGCAAGGCGGGCTATCTCGGGAAGAACATTCTGGGGTCTGGCTTCGATTGCGAGGTCTACCTGCATCGCGGCGCGGGCGCCTATGAAGCGGGAGAAGAGACGGCGCTGCTCGAATCGCTGGAAGGCAAGCGCGCGCAGCCGCGCTTCAAGCCGCCGTTCCCGGCCGTCGAAGGCGCGTGGAAGTGCCCGACCGCAGTGAACAACGTCGAGACGCTCTGCAACGTGCCGCTGATCATGACGCGCGGCACCGAGTGGTTCGCGGCACAGGGCCCGGAGAAGAACGGCGGGCCGAAGCTGTTCTGCGTCAGCGGCGCGGTGAAGAACCCCGGCGTGTTCGAAGCGCCGATGAAGGTCACGCTCAAGGAGCTGATCTACGACTACGCCGGTGGGCCGTTGCCCGGCCATACCATCAAGGCCGTCATTCCAGGCGGGTCCTCGGTGCCGATCCTGATGCCGGAGCAGATCGACATTCCCGCGAGCTTCGACGATGTGCAGCGCGCGGGATCGCTCCTCGGCTCGGCGGCCATCATGGTGCTCGACGACACCACCGACATGGTGTGGCTGGCCGAGAACCTGCTGCACTTCTATCGCCACGAGTCGTGCGGCAAGTGCACGCCGTGCCGCGAAGGCACCGATTGGCTGTATCGGCTGCTGCGCCGCATGATTGAAGGCAAGGCCACCGAGAAGGACATCCCGCTGCTGCAGAGCGTGGCCAACCAGATCAACGGCAAGACGCTGTGCGCGTTCGGCGATGCTGCCGCAACGCCGGTGCTGACCACGCTGAAGTGGTTCAAGCCGGAATTCGAAGCCTACGTGAAGGGCAATCCGCCCGCCCCCGCCGACTACCGCGCGCGCACGCCAGTGGAGTCGCACTGATGTTCGGCGCGATCGGCAATTTCATCAGCGCCTACCGCACCGAGATCGCGTACGGCGGCATCGTGCTCACGGTGTTCGGCGTGCTGCAGCTCATGGCGGCGGTGATGGTCTACGCCGAGCGCAAGATCGCGGCGTTCATGCAGCAGCGCTACGGCCCGTATCTGGTCGGACCCAAGGGTTTGCTGCAGCCGATCGCCGACGTCGTCAAGCTGTTCTTCAAGGAGGAATTGCGGCCCAAGGCGGCCGACTGGTTCCTGTTCTCGCTGGCGCCGATCATCTCGGTCACGGCCGCGTTTCTGGCGTTCGCGCCGGTGCCGTTCGGCGCGCGCACCGACTTCTTCGGCTTGCTGCCGGAGCCGATTCCGCTGATGGTGGCGGACGTCAACGTCGCGGTGCTGGTGATCTTTGCCGTCTCGTCGATGGGCGTCTACGGCATCGTGCTCGCCGGCTGGGCGAGCAACTCCAAGTACTCGCTGCTGGGCGGCCTGCGCAGCTCCGCGCAGATGATCAGCTACGAGCTGGCCTTCGGCATGGCCCTGGCCACCGTCGTGCTGATGGCGAATTCGATGTCGCTGCGCGAGATCGTCGACTCGCAGCAGGGCTACTGGTTGGGATTCATCCCGAAGTGGTACGTGATTCCGCAAGCCATTGGCTTCTTCGTGTTCGCCTGTGCGGGCATCGCCGAAACCAACCGCGCGCCGTTCGACTTCCCGGAAGCGGAGCAGGAGCTCGTCGCCGGTTACCACACCGAATACAGCTCGATGCGGTTCGCCATGTTCTTCATGGCCGAATACATCAACATGGTGACGGTCTCGGCCGTCGCCGCGAACCTGTATCTCGGCGGCTGGCACGGGCCGTTCATCCCGCCCGAGTACGGCTGGATCTGGTTCGTGATCAAGGTCGCGTTCCTGCTGTTCGTCTACCTGTGGCTGCGCTGGACGCTGCCGCGGTTCCGCTACGACCAGCTGATGTCGTTTGGATGGAAGGTGCTGTTGCCGCTGGCGACCGTCAATCTGCTGCTCACGGCCGCGGGGGTGCTCTACTTTGGCCTCTGAGGTGCTGATGTTCTACGGGTTTGGCGCCGTCGCCGTGATCGGCGCGCTGCTCGTGGTCCTGCAGAAGAACCCGGTCTACAGCGTGCTGTCGCTGATTGGCGCGTTCTTCGGACTGGCCGGGCTCTACGTCCTGCTCGAGGCGCCGTTCGTCGCCGTGGTGCAGATCATCATCTACGCCGGCGCGATCATGGTGCTGTTCCTGTTCACGGTGATGCTGCTCAACGTGCCGCGCGAAGACGCCGCCGAGTGGGATCAGGCGCATCCGCTGTACCGGCCGATGGCGGTGCGCATCGGCGCGGTGCTCGCCGTGCTGCTGGCGCTCGAGCTGGGCTGGGCGTTGTCGCGCACCTCGGGACTCTCCGGGGCGATTGGCGAGCAGCGGCCGGCGGTGTCGTCGGTCACCGAGCTTGGCAGGGTCCTGTTCACCGATTACATGTTTGCGTTCGAAGTGACGTCGATCCTGATCATCGCCTCGATGGTCGGTGCCGTTGTCCTCGCGCGTAAAAGAGACGACTAGACGTCTTGAAGGAGCTGATGCGCGTGAAACAGATGAGCCGTTGCGGCCTTCAAGACGTCTCGCCCCGCCGGAGGCGGGGCCAGAAAATGCTGTCGTCAGCGAGGCGGAGCCGCAGCTCTTGGAATCGCGGGACGCAGGCGGAGCCTCGCTGACCATGTCGATTGGCCACTACTTGGCGCTGTCGGGCCTGCTGTTCGCCATCGGCGCCTCCGGGGTGTTCCTGCGCCGCAACCTGATCACCCTGCTGCTGTCGGTGGAGATCATGCTCAACGCGGTCAACCTCGCGTTCGTCGCCTTCGGGCGGCAGCTCGGCGAGGTCGACGGCCAGATCATCACCTTTTTCGTGATGACCGTGGCGGCCGCCGAAGCCGCGGTCGGCCTCGCGCTGGTGATTGGCCTGTTCCGCCACCGCGAATCGCTCAACCCTGAAGCCTTTACCTCGCTGAAGTGGTGAGCCACCGATTGACACAGATGGCACAGATTTGGTGACAAAGTGTTAGCGCTCATACCGCTCCTTCCGTTCGCCGGTTTCCTCGTCAACGCGGCGCTGGGGCGGCGCCTGCCCAAGTCGGTGTCGGGCAGCCTCGCCACCGCCGTGATGACGATGTCGTTCCTGGTCTCGGTGCTGCAGGTGCTCGCGCTGGCGGGCATGCCGTCCGAGAGCCGGCAGATCGTCCAGGTGCTGTTCAACTGGATCGCCTCCGGCGACTTCAGCCTCGACCTCGCGCTGCGCCTCGATTCGCTGTCGGCGGTGATGATCCTCGTCGTCACCGGCATCGGCACGCTGATCCACCTCTACTCGACCTCCTATATGCACGAGGAGACCGACGCCGACTACGCGCGGTTCTTCTCGTACCTGAACCTGTTCTGCTTCTTCATGCTGATGCTCGTGCTCGGCGCGAACGTCCTGGTGATGTTCGTCGGCTGGGAGGGTGTCGGCCTCTGCTCGTACCTTCTGATCGGCTTCTATTACGAGAAGAAGTCGGCATCGGATGCGGCCAACAAGGCGTTCATCGTCAACCGCATCGGCGACTTCGCGTTCATCCTTGGCACGCTGCTGATGTACGTGACGTTCAACTCGCTGGACTTCACCACGGTGGCGCTGGCGGTGAAGCAGATGCCGGTCGAGGCGACGTTCGGCACGCTGTCGCTGATTGCGCTGCTGCTGTTCATCGGCGCCACCGGCAAGTCGGCGCAGATTCCGCTCTACGTGTGGTTGCCCGACGCGATGGAGGGCCCGACCCCGGTGTCGGCCCTCATCCATGCCGCCACCATGGTCACCGCCGGCGTCTACATGATCGGCCGCACCGCGCTGCTGTTCGAGCACGCACCGTCGACAATGGAAATCGTCGCGGTGATCGGTGCGGTCACGGCGTTGTTTGCCGGCACCATCGGCATCGTGCAGAACGACATCAAGCGCGTGCTGGCCTACTCCACGCTGTCGCAGCTCGGCTACATGTTCCTGGCGATGGG